>JAQVMU010000072.1 GCA_028703475.1 Atribacterota bacterium
AGTCTTTCAATCTGGTTTTCCAATTCTTTAATAAATTCATCCTCTGTCAAAGTAATGTTTGAGAATATCTTTTGCATTCTATCCATTTTTCCCAGATATTTGTCTATTCTGAGAGAAAACTGCTCAATATATTTCTCTTTAGTATACTTCCTGTTCAGCTCCCTTAAAAACAGTGTTTCTAAATCTTCGTAAAAAGGAATTTTGCCAACTGGTGTCTCAATTGCTTCAAACTCCCCGTGGACCCTTCCTTCAGCCCAGACCATCCATATTACCTTATCAATTTTTTCATTCAGAAAATGACCCTGATTATCCTTTAAAAAATAATTTGTAGCAAATATTTTTGGAACCCTTGATAGATTTTTTTTAAAAGATAAATAATTCTTTATATAATCTGCAAAAGGAATTGAAATAAAATCAAGGTTGGCCATTGGGTTATGCTTTCTAACGCCCTGCTTGCCAAGTGTTGCTGCAGTTGTTTCTGATTCAACTGTTGCACCAGTAAAAACACCATGATTCCAATCAATTGATTCCACTACTGGCATTGAAGTATCTGAATCTCTGCCTCCAAAAACAAAACCATCAATAGGCACTCCCTGTGGATTTTCAGCCTGCGGGTCTATGTTTACCAATTCATCTAATCGGATGGTATATCTGGCATTTTTATGTGATGGATCGATTAAATTGCCTTGCTCGTCTTTCTTCCCGGCATTCCATCGACCGCTATGGTTAAAACCTTTATCAGGAATATCTCTTCCCATGCCCAGCCAATAAGGTATCCCATTATTTACCAGCACATTGGAGAAAATTATTTCTCTCTCTGATGTTAATGCCTGATAAATGACCGGATCATCTTCCGGATTAACATCAGCAATAATGCCAAAAATACCTTTCTCTACATTAGCTGCTCTGACTTCACCTTTTACCTTCTTAAGATAAGCTATATCATCCCCGACAATGGTTTGACCTGGCAACATAGCAGTGCTGGTTTTGCCACAGGCACTGGGAAATGCACCTGTAAAATAGGTGGTTCTTCCTTTTTTGCCGTGTACCCCCATAATAAACATATGTTCTGCAAGCCATCCCTCTTCAGAAGCCTTCCTGATAGCTAATCTGAATGCCAATTTTTTCAAACCTATCGAATTTCCTGCATATTGGTTATTTACCGAGTAAACACTATTTGTTTCCAAATCCATATAGACTCTTCTCTTGTCAACATCTATACTGACATTGTTTTCCAGCCTTCCCGCAGAATGCAGAAAAAAGAAAAACTGGTTAGAAGCATTTAATCTCTTGAACCCCTCATAATTGCTTCTATAAAGCAAGTCTTCACTATGTGCAACATAAGCAGAATCAGTAATCTGTAATGAAGGAATTGAAAAGGAAGAATTCGTCGGACCTAAAGAAAAGAAACGTACTAACATTTCTTTGCCTTTCATGCTTCCTTTGAAATATGATTTTATTTCTTCTAAACCTTTATCTTTATCTATAGAATTAATATCTATACCCCAATTCACTTTCTTAGAAAGGAGGTATCGTGTATTCTCCTTATCTCTCCCCTGGTCATAATAACCATCAAAATGAATCGTGTGTCCTTCTACCTTTAATTTCTTTTCCTCTTTGTTTTTTAAAGCCAGCTCTTTAACATACTGAATATCTTCAGGGGCATCGGTAATCACCGTTACCTTTTCCGGTTGACATAACACTATTGCCTCTTCCACTCTCTGGATAACATAAGGATTGTCTAACAATTCAAGTTTTCTCTGATTAACCTGGTCCATGGTTTTGTGCTTCCTTTCCTTTAAATGAACAAATGGGTTTTAAAAAATGTTATTCCCATGCTGTAAGATTTGTTATTTTAATATATTAAACAAAACATAATTTAATCGTCAAGAATATTTCTATTTTTTTTAAATCTTTTCAGTTATTTTATATATTATCTTTTTGGTATTTTTTCTTTTTTACTCAGGCATTATTTTATTAAGAATAATTCCTACCAGTGCACCTAAGGCCATTCCTTCGATTTCAATTTGTCCGGTCCCTAACGGAATTGGTATTGAAACTCCGCCTAAAGATAAAATCAGGATCGTTGCTGCAATTATTAAATTTCTTGATTTTTCAAAGTTAACTTTGTTTTCAACTACTGTTCTCACTCCCACCGCTGCAATCATACCAAACAATATAATAGAAATACCACCAATTAATGCTCCAGGAATAGAGGCAATAATTGCACCTAATTTAGGTACTAACCCAATAATTATTGCGAATACAGCCGCGATGCGCATTACAATGGGGTTGTATACTTTTGTTAATGCCAATACCCCTGTGTTTTCTGAATAAGTTGTATTAGCGGGACCGCCGAAAAAGGCAGATACGGAAGTTGCCAGACCATCACCTAATAACGTCCTGTGTAACCCTGGATTTTTAACAAAATCTTTTTCTGCTGTTGCTCCAATTGCCAGTACATCTCCGATATGTTCAATAACCGTTACTAATGCAACCGGTGCTACAATCATAATAGCATTCCAGTTAAACCTGGCAATTGTAAACTGAGGGAACCCTAACCATTTTGCTTCAGCAATTGGGGTAAAATCAACCAGGCCAAATATCGCTGCAACAATATAACCAATTACTATTCCCAGCAAAACAGGGATAACTTTCAAAAAACCACGGGTATATGATGTTATTAAAACAACTATTAAAAAACCTACCAGTGCAAGCCACCAGTTCTCACTGGCCATATCAATGGCAGTGGGTGCTAATTTTAAACCTATGACCATAATTACCGGTCCTGTAACCACGGGTGGGAAAAAGGCAATGATTTTTTCAGGTCCAAAATGACTTACTAAAAGGGAAAATAGTAAATAGATTAACCCAGCGACAACGATACCTCCTAATGCATATGGAATACCAAATTTATCCGCTACTAACATAATAGGGGCAATAAATGCAAAAGAAGAACCTAAAAATGCAGGAACTTTATTCCCTGTTACTAAATGAAATAATAATGTTCCTACACCGGCCATAAATAATGCGACCGATATATCAAGTCCGGTAATAATGGGAACAAGTACTGTGGCACTGAACATGGTAAATCCATGTTGTAATCCAAGTATAATTGTTTGAGGTAAACCCTGTTTAGTGTAGTCAATAGTTTCTGGTTGCGGTTTTGAATTCATAAATCTCTCCTTTTAAATAATATTTTTCCTGGCATTTAAATTTCCAATTGATTATTTATACAATAAAACCCCCTTTCAGCGTGAGCTGATAAGGGGGTAGTGCTTTTTCCTTATCAGCCTCACAGGACTAATGTTAAAGGAATTATAAAAAAACCTCTAATCCAGAGAAACTGGAAAAGAGGTATAAATTCTAATGATTTTATCCCCTTATTAGTCTCTCTGAACTAACTTAAAGGGCATTTTTATCTTATTTAGAATATAACAAAAATTCTATTTTAGCAATGTTTTTTTAAAAAATATTCTATAAAATTATCTTTTGAAAATCTCCGGGATGATAGCCCAATAATATCTCTGCAATCTCTGTAAATAACACCGGATTACCACTTATAAAAAACTTATCAATTTTATGGTTCTGGTTATTAATTAATCTGTATGCTATGAGCCAATCATGTGCCTGTTTGACAGTAGCTTCAGCAGGATCGACCAATATGATTTGCTGGTTGATCTCTTTCTCGATATAGCTCCTTAAAAATGGGTAATGGGTGCAGCCAAGAATTAGCGTATCAATGCTATTATCAACTATTGGTTTTACACACTCTCCTATTAATGATTGGATCCTGCCTTTATTTCGCAGGGAGTTTTCTTCCATTTCTCTAATAACCTGATTACTGCAGGAATTACTGAAAGTAGTAATAGAAGGATTTATTTCTTTGATAATCTTTTCGTAACTTTTATTTCGGATTGTTACTTCTGTGCCGATTATGCCAATCCGGTTATTTTTTGTTCTGGTAGTTGCCTCTACTGCTCCTGGCTGGATTACTCCAATTATCGGAATGGTATATTTATCTTTTACTTTTTCCAGGGCTACTGCAGTGGCTGTATTGCAGGCAATGATTATTAATTTCGCATTCTCTTTAATTAAAAAATCTATAATAGACAATACATATTTAACAATTTGCTCATCTTTCTTTTCACCATAAGGAGCATGGGCAGTATCACCAAAGTAGATGATATTTTCCAGGGGCAATTGTTTTTTTACTTCTCTAAAAACACTTAAACCACCCAAACCGGAGTCTAATAAACCAATTGGTCTTTGTTCTTTACTGGCTTTTGTCAAAATAATTTCCTCAGTCAATTAAAAATTATTTTGCTAAAATTACAAAAAGATTAAAGTATGTATATTCAATAAGAAAATACCTAATTATATCAGTAAAAAAGCAGCCTAAAAAAACTGGCGGAGGGACTGGGATTCGAACCCAGACAGCTTACGCCTACACCGGTTTTCAAGACCGGCCCCTTGCCATTCGGACATCCCTCCGCAAATATTTATTTTCATGTAGTATTTGTTATGTAAAATATATAATTTTTTATACTAACAACTTCAATTTTTAATTGTCCAATGTTTATTGTATCAGAAATAAATTTATCGGCAACAAAATTTTACCTTAATTGCTAATTTTTTTCAAATCATCCATATAAGGACGAAGCGCATCAGGTATTGTTATCGACCCGTCTTTTTCCTGATAATTTTCCAGGATAGCTACCATTGTTCTACCAACTGCAATGCCTGAACCGTTTAATGTGTGTACAAAGTTCACTTTACCGGAATCCTGTGAACGGTAACGAATATTAGCCCGGCGTGCCTGAAAGTCAGTACAATTGCTACAGGAGGATATTTCCCGATACTTGTTTTGAGCCGGTAACCATACTTCTAAATCATAAGTTTTAGCAGCAGAAAAGCCAATATCTCCTGTAGAAAGATTAACAATACGATAAGGGAGCTCTAATCGTTGTAAAATAGTCTCAGCATTTTGAGTTAATTTTTCTAATTCCTGATAGGAATCTTCCGGTTTGCATAATTTAACCATCTCTACTTTGTTAAACTGATGCTGACGGATTAATCCTCTTACATCTTTTCCATAAGAGCCCGCTTCTCTTCTAAAACAGGCAGTATATGCAGTGTAATAAATAGGTAATTCTGCCTCTGATAATATCTCACCCTGATGAAGGTTGGTCAAAGGAACTTCTGCTGTAGGAACAAGATAAAGATCATCATTGGATTTAAATAAATCATTCTCAAACTTGGGTAATTGCCCGGTACCTGTCATAGTATTTGCATTTACCAAAAAAGGTGGAAACATTTCCTGGTAACCATGCTCTTTAGTATGAATGTCCAGCATAAAATTAATTAATGCTCTTTCCATTCGTGCTCCCATATTTTTCAATACGGTAAACCTTGCAGCAGAAATCTTGGCACCCCTTTCAAAGTCAAGTATATTAAGCTTTTCACCCAAATCCCAATGTGCCATCGGTTCAAAATCAAACTCTCTGGGCGTACCCCATTTTCTTACTTCAACATTGCTTTCTTCATCAGATCCCAACGGTACACTATCATCTACCATATTCGGGATTTCCAACAGATTTTTCTGTATCTGTTCCTCGATTGACTTAATCTCAAAATCCAATTCCTTAATTTTGGCAGATACTTCTCTCATAGCCAAAATTTTATCCTGGGCATCTTTTTTTTCTTTTTTTAAATGCCCGATTTCCTCTGATACCTGATTCCTTTCCTCTTTCAGGCTGGTTGCATCAAATAAAATCTTTCTTCTCTGTTCATCTAATTTTAAAATAGAATCAATTGTGTCTCCGTTCAATCCCCTTCTTTTTAACTTGTCTTTAACTAAACCCGGCTCTGAACGAATTAATTTTAAATCCAGCATACTTTATAAACCATCCTCTCTAAAATCTAAATAAAAACTTACCCTCTTTATCATATTCTAAATATTATCCTTTAATTACCCCTAATGGACGCATTCTTACAACTCTTTTAGAAATACCGCTTTTGTCCATCACATCTACTACCTCAGAAACATCTTTATAAGCATTGGACATCTCCTCAGCTAAAGTTGCCTTGCTCCTTGCTTTTACCAGAATATTTTTAGCCTTCAATTCAGCAGCTATATTCCGATTTTTCGCTTCTCTCTTCGCCTCACCGCGACTCATCACCCGGCCTGCTCCATGACAGGTTGAGCCAAAGGTTTCGTTCATAGCTTTTTTGGTCCCAATTGAACAAAACGAGAAACGCCCCATATCTCCCGGAATTAAAACAGGTTGACCGATATTCTTATATTTGATAGGCAATTCGGGGTGCTGTGGTGAAAAAGCCCTGGTAGCCCCTTTTCTGTGCACACATAACTCGACACTCTTACCATTATAGTAATGAAGCTCCTTTTTAGCAATATTATGCGCCACATCATATATTAATTTTAATCCCAATCGTTCAGAAGAAATTTGTAATATCTTACTAAATACTTCTCTTGTCCAGTGCATTATACATTGCCGGTTAGCCCAGGCAAAATTTGCTGCACAGCACATAGCCTGGTAATATTTTTCCCCTTCAGGAGAATTCACGGGCGCACAGGCTAACTGCTTATCAGGAAGATTAATATTATATCGCTGAACTGCTTTTTGCATTACAGACAAATGGTCAGTACATACCTGATGTCCAAAACCCCTGGAACCGGTATGAATTAAGATAGTAATCATCCCCTCTTCAAGTCCCAACTGTCGGGCAATTTCCGGCTGATAGATATGGTCAACAACCTGAACCTCTAAAAAATGATTTCCTGAACCAAGGGTTCCAAGCTGAGACAAACCCCGTTGTATCGCTTTCTTGCTGATAATATCCGGATTAGCCTGGTACATTCTTCCTTTTTCTTCTGTATAAGTAATGTCTTCCTTTTCACCATATCCTTTTTCTACAGCCCATTGAGCACCCTTTGCCATTACTTTTTTTATTTCCTGGAAATTTAATTTGATAATTCCTTCTGATCCGACTCCGGAAGGTATTTTTTTGTATAATGCCTCTATAATTTCAGGCAACTTATCTTTGATATCTTCAAATTTTATATTAGAACGAATCAATCTAACTCCACAGTTAATATCAAATCCTACTCCTCCCGGTGAAATTACGCCATCCTCAAGTCTGGTGGCTGCAACACCGCCAATCGGGAAACCATATCCCCAGTGAATATCAGGCATTGCCAAAGAATAACCCACAATTCCCGGCAGGAAAGCAACATTGGCTACCTGCTTGGGAGATTGATCTGCTATTATTTTCCCAATTAAATTATCTGAGGCATATATTCGTCCATTCACTCTCATGCCCGGGCATGATTCCTTTGGAATTTCCCAGATATTTGAATCAATTTGTTTTAAGATTTCTTCTAAATTACTTTTCATAAAGAATCCCTCTTCTTGGCTTCCCGGCTAAAAGAGTTTGAATTTTCCTGTATTTTTTAAAACCTGGTATAATATCAAATATCAAAAATAACAGTAGCTTCCCAATAACCTTTTTTATTTTTTATCACCTGCAGTTTATGATAGGTTACTGCTTTAATTTCCATCTCAATATTGTAGGGATAATCGATAATCTTTATGCCGTATGATTTAGCCTGAAGGCTATTGTTAGTTACATTTTCAATTATAAAATCATTTAAAATTACAAAATCAGTATTATGAATAAATAATAATTCACTCAACCATTCTACCAATAAATTCTCTACATCAAATCCATCACATTTTATAGTCCAGTATTGCTGATTTTTTTGCCTGGCTAATTCAGAAGAACCTGTAATAATAGAAAACATGCCACGAGCTGCATTTTGAAATAATGTTTTCTTTGTTTTCCCAAAAGCCTTTAATCCAACATCTGCCATATGTTCTATTAACTGATACTCTTTAGGCATAATTATAAAAACCTCTTAAACAAAAAACTCCCGCCTGGGGTAATTCTTACCTTAGGGACGAGAGTTAACTCACGTGGTACCATCCTAATTCAATAGAATAATTATCTATCCTTAATTAGAACAAATTTCTCTATTTATAAAAACCTGTATCGACTGTATTTTGTCATAGAGTAAGGTGGAATTCAATCACATTATTACCGTGTTCACACCTCTCACGGCTCTCTGGGAAATAAATATTGATATACTTTTCCTTTTATAACCTTTATTAGTACTTATTAAAGTATAAAATTTTTTACCTTTTCTGTCAATGTACCATATCAATCAGTAAGCCACTCTGTTCCTTCCACCCGGCTTTTCTTATATATCTGCTTACTTTTCTTTATTAAGGGAATAG
>JAQVMU010000073.1:0-4756 GCA_028703475.1 Atribacterota bacterium
AGTGTTATTTTTCAATTATAGACCCCATTGTTTTCTCCTATAATTTCATGATTTTTACAGTATTCTTTCTAATGCCCTTTCTATACTATCAAACCAATATTCCTTGTATCCACCTTCTGAAACCCTGTTAATATCATCTGTTCTTAAAAATGTGTATACCTTACAGGTAAAATCCTGATATTTAAAATCTCTAATTCTACCTTTATTATCTTCAAATATCATCCTATAACCATCGATTTTATGCATATAATCAGAATGTTTAATTCCTTTGGGGTCTATAAATACAATTGAATAATTATTATCTTTTTTAAACCAAAAAATAAAATCAGGTTTAAATTTACTTATCTTGTTACCATCAGGATTATAATAAGGGACATGTATCTCGTCTAAACTCTCATCTATTTTGCAAAAAGTCCACCAATCAAATTTTTTAAAATAGTTATTGTCTTTATTCAAATAAGTTTCCAAATCATTGATAAATTTCACTTCACTGGGGGTTTTTATGATATGAGTCATATAATCAATCTTTTCTTCATCACTAAAAACAATGGGCACATAATAATGATTAGCTATATATTTAAGTTTGATTTTCTTGTGCTCATATTCATATGTCTCTGTAGCTTCTTGTGCCAGCATGTTTTCAATTTTTTTTCTGGCTGAAATGCTTAATTTTGCTAACTCTTTTTCGAACTCCTTCTGTCTTTCAGGATAATCTTTGACCTCATTAATTTTCTGCTGTAATTCCTTTAAATCTTCTAAATGCACTTTGATATTCTTAAAGTGTTTTATCTCGTCTTCCAAATGTTTAAATTCTTTTAATTCTTCCGGGATAACATCAAAATAATCAAATATTCTTTGAACAAAAATATCAATATTTTTAAACCTCTTTGCCTCTTCACCTGTTTTATAATACTTTTCCACATCATCAAAGGTATTTCGTAAAACCTTTATTTTCTCAGGAGTTGTGTTATAATTCACAAGGAAAATTTTATCATCATCAATATAGTTAACATATTTTTGCAAAAGCTTAATATCACTTTCGCAGACTTCAAATTTTGCCTGTTTTCCAGTTTTCATAATAGAATGGCCTGCTGGTTTATATGTTGGAATCAAAAGATTTTGTTTTTCTATTGATTTATTAACAAAAAATGAAAGTTGTTCTCCTTTTTCTTTCCTTTCCTGTTTAAGCTCATTGATCACTGTTAGCAATGCACTTCTATTTGTTCCAAAAATAAATAGTGTTTCCAATGGGGTTACAATATCTTTGAGTTCTCTAAAAATATCAATATCTATATCTTTATCATTGTATATTTCTTTTAATCTTCTCCTTTTATTAGTTATAGGTTCAATCCTTATACCTCTCCCGACTGATTGAAGTATAAATTTTTTTGCAACTACACCAGTACCAATATTTATAAAATTAAGTACATTAGGCCTGTTTGAATCCCAACCTTCATAAAAAGCACGGGAACCCATTAAAATATTAATGGGTGATTCGTCTTTGTTTATCCTTTCAAAAAATCCTTCTTCTTCAAATTGATGGTTAACATTAAATCTATCTAATTCTTCTCTTAACCAACTGGGCATATCTCCTGTTTTACTGAGAGCAAAATGTCTATCCGATGTGGTTAATTTAAAAGCAACCTGTTTTTTATCTGATGGCCTAAAAGAAACTTCTATTTTACCAGGACTATCAGAATTGAAAACATAATTTATAATATCTTTAATGTTTATTTCTTTAAAACATTTTTCATCAATTTTTATTCCTCTATTATCTTCAAAAACAAATTCTGGCTCCTGCTTTAGTTCTTCCCATAGCTCCTCTATTGTTTGGTTAAATGTATCAGCTTTGATGCCTCCTTTTCCAATCCTTTCCAGTTCTCTAAAAAAGATTTTCAAGTCTGCTTCTACAGTATTAACAGAATTGACCAATGTTAGAAGCAAAGGATTGTGGTAAAGATGTTCTTCGATATTGATATTTTCAATTTTCTCATAATATTTCTTCAGGTAAGTAAGCACAATCAGAGATTTTAAGACAATCTTTTGTTTTTCTTCATCACTATAATCTTCATCCTTCCTGAATGCCCTTATTTCCTGTTGTAAAACACTTATATGCTTGCCATAACCAGCCTGGATAAAAGAAGCTAAATTAAATTCAAAAGCAGAAGTTAAAATATCTCTTTGATCAATAAAGGTAGCAGAAAAATTAAACAGGAAACCATTTCTGGCTAAAATTGAATAGATATGTTGTCTCTTGGAATCTTCTTTATCTCCTTTATGCGCCTCATCCAAAAAGACAAACCATTTACCCCCATTATCATAATTATGAAAATCAATAATTTTCTCTTTCTGCTCATCATTAATATTATCAGAGCGATAATAAAAAACAGGTGCTCCGGTTAATAGTTTCTGTCTTTTAACTTCAGGATATTCTTTGAGTTCCCTTAACTCAATTTTGCTTGCATTTGCCAAATTAACTTCATCAACCATCTTTTTAAATTGTTCTAATAAATCATCTCTATGAGTTAAGAACAAAATATCATACTCAGGGATTTCTTTTCTTTCCATAAGGATCTTTAAAATTTGAATAAGTTTAATAAGTACTATTGTTTTACCACTTCCTGTTGCCATCCAAAAACACATCCGATTTATATAATTCGAGTAAGATATTTTTCCATCTTCTTGTTTAAAAAAATCAGGGAGCAGCTCATTAAGTTTTCTACTTCGCCTGTCTAACTTGATATCCAAATTTTCATTTAATCCGTTGTCTTTATACCATTGGTATAATTTTCTTTTTCTTTCTAAATTAAATTCTATACTTTCTTCTGGTTGAAAATCATAAAAATCCTCATAATATTTCCATAACACTTTTAAAGCATTAACTATGGCTTCTTGCTGAAAATCCCAGAGTTCAATTTTGTTTGATAATGTCTTTAGATCAAAAGAATTCCAGGTATATGGTAAATGTGTTGAGCTTATATCATCTAAAATATCCTGTAAAAAAGTCGTTATCACTAGAACTTCTCCATTTTATTATTCATTAACTTGGGAACTTATGCCCCTTTGGTGCCCCTTTAATGCCCGTTATGCCCCTTTGGTGCCCCTTTAAGCTTATAGTAAGTTCCCTTACCTGTTGTTCCAATACGTTCAAATATTTTCATATTTTCGAGTTCTTTTAAGTCATCTGTTGTTTGTCTTTTTTTAACTGAACATATTTGCTGATATTCTTTATTAGTAATCTTTCCTTTTTCCTTTACATATAAAACAGCCTTAATTTGTCTTTCATTTAATCCCATTTTTTGTAGAATTTCTTCTGTATAAATATCCTTAAAAAACCAGACACTAAATCCGCCCTGTTCTTCTTTATATTCCGGTTCTGGCAAACCCTGTTCTTTGCATAAATCAACTATTCTTTTGGTACCTGAACCCCATCTTTCTATGTAACCGGCAAGATAAAATACATTGGCTATCAAAGGATTTCTAGGATAAGATGAGTGGTCTTTTTTCAGGTCATCTACCTTTAATTCAGATGGTAATTTTCCGGGATTCCATATCCATATCTTATCATCATAGATTTTAATCTGAATTTCTGCTGTACTCAGGTAATCTTTATGAATAAGAGAATTAATAACCGCTTCCCGTATTGCCTCCAGGGGATAATCCCAAACATCTTTTCTCTGAATATCTTTTATCTCAAATTTTACATTAAGATGTTTTTTAATTGCCTCTAATACTATTTCCAATTGATTAAAAATGTTTCCTTCCGCTATTACGGTATCAGCTATATTAATACTCGATTTGAACCTTCCAACTCTAGATTTAGCTGAAATAAAATTGTTTTGAGGATTATTACCAAAAAGTAAAAGAGCGGCATTTTTTATCTTTTTATCATTATTGATAAGGTCTAAATTGGAAAAAATTTTATTAATAGAATCTGATTTCGAAATACTGGATATCTTATTATTGGCTAACTCCCTAAACCTATCAACCGTTTTTTCATTAATATTTTCTAAACCGACTTCAGAAAAAAGACTATCCCAGGTTTTCCCGGCTTTTTTTAAAATTAATTGTGATAATTCAGTTCCGTTAACTTCCTGAGTAGTGCTCCCGCATCTTATATAGTGTTTCCCATTATAAGAGATCATAGTAGGAGCAGGTTGCACAGAAATACATATTATTTCTTTATTTTGTTCTTTGATTAACTCTACTGATGGGGTAATTCCAAGTTTGTTTATTATCTTATTAGGGATATCTTCAAGAAGTTTTTTAGAATTCCTTACTCCAATTGGATTACCTCGGTCGTCAAAACCAATAAGCAATTTTCCGCCATTCGTATTAGCAAATGCACTAATAGATTTAAGGTATTCATCTCGCCAGCTGGCTTTAAATTCAGTTGTTTGTGATTCTATCATGATTACCACCAGATTAAAGATTTAATGGTTTTATAATCCAGGTTATTGATATTTACTTTTTCTCCATCTTCGAGCTCAACATACTCAGAAGTTATCTTTTTTATGCATTTTCCTAGAAGGTTGGAAAGTGTTTCAGGAATATCTATATCAGGATAAAGCTTTGAAAAATTCACTTTTACTGTATTATTTTCATAATCAACTTCCAGGGCATCGAGAAGTTTGGTGTCTTTCATAAAAATGTATTGACTGTATGGAGATTGGTTGGGGTTTTCAAATAAATCAGTATCTTTATACTTTACTTTTCTTAATGTATCTTCATATTGTTCCAGCTCATAATATTTAAA
>JAQVMU010000073.1:4856-8290 GCA_028703475.1 Atribacterota bacterium
TTGGTTCGATATAAAAATTGGTCTGAAGAGTCTAAATTAAATGGAGGATCAATATAAATAGTCTGCACTTTTTCTTTGAATTTTGGCAGTATTGTATTTAAAGCTTGATAATTCTCACTTTTAATCAGCCAACCATCTAAAGAATTATCCAAATCCTCAAACAGGTTTAAAATTTCAATTTCTAGATCTTTGAAATATTTTGTATCTATAGGAAAATACTTATATTTGGGATTTAGATGTTTCTCGGTTAAATTGTTTTCAATAATTTCATCTTTGTTGAAGTTATTATCTATGATTCCCAACTCTTTCCATTCGTCAATTTGCTCATTTATATTTGGGTGCTTAATAATTTTTTCTATTAAATTCCCCTCTGCACTTCTTTTGTAGGGGTTAGTGGTATCTAGAGGGGTGTCTGCGTTAGCAGACGGGGTGTTCAATTTATTCTTTAAAAAATCAACCACTCCTTCTAAGTTTTTCTTCACGTCTAAATCGGACAAATGAATAATTTTAAGCCCTAGGCCTTTAAAATATTCATCTCTTCTTGCATCATATTCAATTTTCCCATCATGACTTAGACCGTCAATTTCTATAACAACACCTAAATTTTTGCAATAAAAATCAACAATATAATCGCCAATGATTTTCTGTCTGTCAAAATCTAATCCCAATAACTGTTTATTTTTTATCTGCTTCCACAATAAAACCTCTGATAAATTCCTTGCTTTTCTTAATTCCCTTGCTTTTTGTTTTAGATTTGGATTATAGGGTAATTCATTCCATTTTACTACCCCTGGATTAAACACCCCTTGATCCCCTCTCTCAGAGGGGAATTTTCCCCACCCTTTCATAGATGGATAATTTTTTACAATTCTGTCCAATGTTATTACATAGTTAGAGTTCCTCACAAATTTAGGCTTATTCCAAATTTTAACCAACTCATCTTCAAATTGACTGATAAAATCAATAATTTTAAAGGCGATCTCTTTTAATACCTGTATTTGCTTTATTCTTTTTTCTGTCCATTTGCTTTCCCCGGAAAAGACGTACTGATAAAGCCACATATTAAATTGCTCTCTTAAAAATTCCCGGGCATTCTTGTTGATAAAATAGTCTACTTCACTCTGTTTCTCAAAAACTCTAAAAGCCTGTTCTAAAATATCCTCATTAATTTTAATATCTTCTTTTTTTAAAGATTTTATAATCTCATTTATCTTGGTAATTCTTCCTCTTTCCGAATAAGAAACATTAAAAACAGGAACATTATCTTTCCTTATTTCTTTAAATTCATATATTACTTCTCGCTTTTCATTTGCTTTTTTATGTTGGAGATTAGAAACATCAAAGAAAAACTTATAATCACTCTTGTTTTCTGATTCATCGTCTTTCAATTCAGCTGGTAATCTAACTTCCAAATTTTTAAAAAGCCGGTCTGTTTTAACATAATAGAGCATATGAGTTTTCCAGAAGAGCATTACATCTTTATCATCTGTATAGACTTTTTCATAAACATTCTTGTGAATTGGGGTGTATCTGAAATAAATTGAGCCACTTTCAGAAAAGTAGGATTCAAAAAAGGTATAAAGTTTATCAAAAAGTTCTTCTCTAAATTCAGGAAAACTTTCTGTAGCTTTATTAATATTTTGTTGTAATTTTGGAAAAACGTCTTGTTCATAATATCTGGATTTAATGCGCATTAAATTGATATAACCGGACTCTCCTTCTACCTTAGCTCCTACAAATATATCTTTTAATGCATTGAAAAACTTTTCTTCTTTAGACATACATCACCCCAAAATTTATTTTTCTCTTATTAACATTAATACTAATGCTTTTATATTAACATATAATTCTGACTACATGCTGTCAGGAATTATTTAAAATTTTTCAACATAGCAGAGATCAATCTAATAGTGGGAAAATACTACAATCGTTACTATTTTTATTACAATAACTTTTATCATTTTAGCAAATTAGAAATGTAAATTGCAAGAGAAATAAGAATAATGGTTGTCAGTTTACAGTTTTTAGTTTTCAGACTAAGAATCAAGCTTAAGTGGATGAGATTGCTTCGTCGCTTTACTCCTCGCAACGACAAAAGGGAGAACACGCTGGGTATAAATGGATGAGATTGCTTCACTCCCTTTGGTCGATCGCAATGACAATACTCTAGTCTACCGGTCTTCCAGTCACCCGGTCTGCCAGTCCAGATAATTAACCAATTAGCCAGTGAACCGGTTTACCAATTAATAATAATGGTTTTCAGTTATCAGACTAATATTAAGAATTCAAGCTTAAATGGATGAGATTGCTACGCAGGCTTAAGCCTGCTCGCAATGGCAAAAAAGAGAGAAATCTGGACAATGACAGAAAATAACATAACTTATAGGTTTCACCCCCACCTTAATCCTCCCCCCTCAAGGGGGAGGAGACGAGAAATGGGAAATACTACCTCAAGGAAAAAAGTGAGAAAAGACTTAATCCCCCTCAATGTTAAAAAGACAAGAAATAGAAAATCCCCTTTCAAGGAGAAGGAAATAAGAAAGTATGATACTGCCTTCAAGGGAGGAGACAAGAAAAGGGAGAGCTCCCACATCAAGTAGGATGTGAGAAAAGAGGCAATTTGCTACTTGACGGGAAGAGACAAGGTGGGTGGATCTTTTTCCTTAAGGGGAGGGAATTAAATGTTAATCTGTGCTAAAATAAATCGTAAGAATATGTATTGGTTTTTGCTTTTTATTTTCTTTTACTATATACACGATACTCAAGACTGGTTACTGTTTCATATTGTCTGATAAATATTATCTATTTCTAAAGTAAAGGTGTCTTCAATGCCATTGACATTCACGGTGTAAGTCCCTGCCGATAGACCATACACATCTAAAGCAATAGTTTCTTCAAAGGGAGCTATCACCTGAATACAAGGCAGTAAAGAAGATTTTGTTTTAATTGTTACAAAGAAATTATTCCCTTCTCTACTTTGTATAATCTCATAAATTTTGGTACAGGGATTGGGAAGATTGCCACTGGCAACTACATGAACCTGTACGGGAAATGATTCTAATATCAGTATATCAATTTCAGTGACTTCAGCTAAATTTATTCTGGGTTCCACTGCGTTACAGCCAGGTAATAAAAATGTCATCATTATCAATAATAGTAACAAGATAAATAATGTGTTATTTTTCCTACTCATTTTTATTTACCTCCTGGAAAGTATTTATATTTTACTACTAATTGGAATTAAAAAACTACCATTCCCCATTAGATATATCATCAATTGCCTGGACAGCAAGTTTAAAAGCTTTAATTCTTCTTTCTAAAAGTGTTTTTTGAGGACTGCCTACCTTTGACTTAGCCCAAATACTCTCAATAGACGGTAATAAGCCATTAAGAACATAGCGAGTTTCAGCTAATTCTTCCAGGTTATAATGATG
>JAQVMU010000074.1 GCA_028703475.1 Atribacterota bacterium
GAAACAATATCAATAGCAATAAAGGGCAAAATCAGTATGAGATGATTATGAAAAAGGAAATGCGCCAACACTCAGTTTTTCAGTTAAAGCATATCTATTTTATCCCTCTTTCCTCTGAATTAATCAACAAGTGTGAAACATTTCAATCCGGAGGCTTTAAAAACAAAGAGCATTTACGGGAAAAGGTATTATTGAATGTGCCTGAGGTCACAGAAAAACAACAGTTTTCCCTCGATTTTTCAGATTAAATCAGGGGTATAATTCATCACAGTAAATAATTTATAAAAATCATAACTGCTCAATCAGGGTGATAATAATAGAGATTTTATTACAATGAGCAATAGATAAAATTAGTTATTATAAATATTTATATAGCCTCTTGACATCAAAGAAATTTTTAGTAAAATTTTATTAGTAAATATGTGCTAATAGCACATAATAACTTCCAAAAAACTCCAAAAAGAATTTTGAAAACTAAAAAGATATAAAAGCTTTAATTTAAATTTAAAGAAAAAATATAATATTGGGAGGTAATACTAATGAATAAAAAAATTAAAGGTTTTGTATTTTTTATACTACTAATTATTACTTTATTTTCAATGAATTTCTTTTTCTGTTCAGCACAGATAAGTGGAAATAAAACAGAAGAAAGGGATTTCGTTGTTTACAGTGAGTTTTCAGATTTAATCCTTGAGGAAGATACCAGTACTGACATTGAAGTAAAAATTATCAATACTGGTGATCAGCACGAAAATATTCGCATAAATTTGATTCCTGATGCCGATGCAAAAAATTGGAATGTTGTTTTGCGCAATAAGAGCTATAGAGGCTATGAAGTAAGACAGGTTAATCTTTTATCGAAAGACCCTGATAACAGCAAAACGCTGAATCTGCATATCGAGGTTCCTGAAAAAATCGAAACAAAAAAAGATGAATATGTATTTACTATTGAAGCAGAGACTATCGATGGTCAAATAAATAAGACCCTTGATCTAGTATTAAATGTAACTGAGAAGACAGAGGATGAAATTGAGGAGGAGACTAATGAAATTCTTTTAAACACTAAATATCCGTCTGTTGAAAGCCCTTCTGGTAATGCAATGAAATTTGAAATAGAAGTTAAAAATGAAACTGAAGAAGACCAGGTGATGGATTTTGCTGTCGATATTCCCCAGGGCTGGAGAGCCTCTATTAGTCCGAGATGGAGAGAAGAGGAAAAAATATCAGCAATTAAAATAAACAAAGGAGCCAGTGAAACCATTTTATTGACTGTTACTCCACCATTCACTGCTGAGAAGAATGAATATATATTGAAATTTATTGCTCAAGCCGGGGAGCTACAGAAATCACTTGATTTAACTGCCAAAGTTACCGGAACTTATACTTTAAAATTAGGAACAGAAACTGGAAATCTTAAACTTTCGGCTGTTGCCGGTGAAGAAAAAGAATACTACTTCTATATTTGGAATGAAGGTTCAGCATCTATTGACAATATCAGTTTTGTAAGCAGTGTTCCGGAAGGATGGGATGTAAAATTTAATCCAGATAAAATTGAAGAACTGCCATCCTTGGCACAAACCCAGAAACCAGAAAAAGTCACTATGACAATAAGTGTCCCTCAAAATACATTACCAGGTGATTATATGATAACCGTTAATGCCAGTGGAACACAGGATATAAAGAAAATTGATTTCAGAACCACCGTAAATGTTCCAACAAAATGGGGATGGATCGGTGTAGCTATTATAATTGCAATACTTGCCATCCTGTTTGGTATATTTGTTAAATTAAGACGTAGATAAAAAAAGAATAAATTGCAGGGGGTGCAGAAATGAATAATATTCAGGCTGTTTTGGAAACAAAACAATTAACAAAAAAATATAACGGAACACCGGTGGTGAATAATTTGAATATAAAAATTAACCAGGGTGAAATATTTGGTTTTCTTGGTCCGAATGGTGCCGGAAAAACAACTACTATATTGATGATATTGGGTTTGACTGAGCCAAGCTCTGGAGAAGTAAATGTTTTTGGTTATAATTCAACAAAAGAACCTTTACAGGTTAAAAGAATTACCAGCTATCTTCCGGAGAAAGTAGGATTTTATGAAGATATGAGTGCTTTTGAAAATCTATCCTATATTGCCCGGTTAAATCATATTCCCGAAAAAAAAGCAAAAGATACTATAGATGAAGTGCTTAATTTAGTAGGGTTAAAAGATGTAACAAATGTTGAAGTTGGCAAATTTTCCAAGGGAATGAAACAAAGACTGGGGATTGGTACCGTATTCATAAAAAAGCCAAAACTGGCAATTTTGGATGAGCCGACGACGGGAATCGATCCCAAAGGCGTTGAGGAAATATTAGATCTCATAATTAAAATTAACAAGGAAGAGAACATTACTATATTCCTATGTTCTCATTTGCTCTATCAGGTTCAGAAAATCTGCAGCAAGATCGGCATTTTCTCAAAAGGGAAGATGGTTGCAAATGGTTCCCTGGAAGAAATAAGCAAGGAGATATTACCTGAAAAAAGTAACAGATTGGAAATTAGTTACCAGGAAGATAAAGATGTTATAAGATTAATTCAGGATATCCAAAAAATTGATGGCATTCTAAGGGTTGAAAAAAGGGCAAAAGAACTTTCACTGGAGCAAATATATACAAAATACTTTAGGGAGGAATCTTAATCATGTCTGGTTTAAACATTATTTATTGGAAAGAGTTGGCTGATTATTTGGGAAGCAAAAAGTTTATTATAATATTCATGATTGTTGCTCTAACAGCTGGTTCGATTATTTTTGTTTTAAGTCAAAATATCAGTAATGATGTAAACCAGTTTGCAGGTGAGAATCTTTTCCTGAAATTATTTACATTTTCAGGTGGGACACTTCCTTCCTTTATTTTCTTTGTAAGCTTTTTTGGACCATTAATTGGAATCATATTTGGGTTTGATGCTATTAATAGTGAGAGAACAAGCGGAACAATGAGCACTGTGTTATCACAACCGGTATATCGTGATGCCTTGATAAACGGTAAATTTCTTGCTGGGTTAACTACTATTGCAGTTATGCTGATAAGCATAATAATAATCATCTTTGGATTAGAATTAATTATATTTGGGATAATTCCAAGTGTATACGAATTAGTCAGAATCGGATTATTTTTTATGCTAAGTATTATCTATATCGGCTTCTGGATGGGACTGGGAATTTTATTCTCGATTATTTTCAAGCAAACAGCTACATCAGCACTGGTTTCAATTATGGTATGGATATTTTTCACATTTTTTATTCTTATGGTAGCGAATGTTGTTGCAGACCAGGTTGCTCCTATCCGGCAGGATGCATCGTTGGATGCGATTGCAAAAAATGAAGATGTGAGAAGTATGATTTTACGAATTTCACCTTTGATATTATTTCAGGAAAGCACTACTGCTATTTTGAATCCATCAGTGCGATTTTTCGGAATAGCATCAGCTTTGAAAAGTTCAGATGTAATACTGAGCCCACTTAGTATCGGACAGAGCTTATTAGTAGTTTGGCCACAATTTGTTGCTTTGATAGCCCTAACGTTGATTTGTTTTGCGATTTCTTATATTGTTTTTATGCGTCAGGAAATTCGCTCTACTTAAGATTTAATTAATTTAAATAAATTTATTAATTTGGTGAGGTTAATGTTATTGAACGGTTCAAGATTTAACCTCACCAAAAAAATATTATAACAGGAAAAATAATAATAAAAAGCAGGCAGCTATCGGGTACAAAAAAGATCTAATTCTCCATAATTAATAGCTTGATAATATAATGTAAAGTTATTTGTTATTTGAAAAAACGCAGCCACAATAATTTTGCCGGTATAATCCATACTGTTCAGATAAGACAATAGAACGCTTAAATCCGTCCTTTTTTTTAAAATCACTAAACAGATAATTAACCTGATATTTATTTGCCATTTCCTCTCCAATCTGGTTTATTGCTATCGCATTTTTGTGAGGGCTTATTGTGAGTGTGGTAGTAAAAAACGGTATTTTCAATTCTTGTGCTTTTTGTGCTGTTTTATTCAGGCGAAGATAAAAACATTTCAAACATCTATTCCCACCCTCGGGCTCATTTTCAAATCCCTTTACTTCTTTAAAAAAGACTTCCGGTTCATATTTGCCTTCAATGAATGTTATCTTATTTTGAACAGGAAATTGTTCAATTAATTTTTTCTGTTCATTCAATCTTCTTATGTATTCTTCTTCAGGATGAATATTTGGATTATAAAAAAATACTGTAATAGAAAAAAATTGTGAAAGGTATTCAATTACATAAGTACTGCAGGGGGCACAGCAGCTATGTAACAAAAGCTTTGGAGTATGGTTATTTTTTTTAATTTCATTAATTTTTTCATCCAGCATTTTTTGAAAATTAACCGCTGGTTTTTTTTGATTACTATTCATTTGTACCCAACCAAATCATATATAATGCGTAGACCGCACTAACGATAGCTCCGGGTATTGAAGAAGATGAATCACTAAAAAGACTCATAGCCAGTGCGGAAGCAAAACCAGCATTTTTAATGGTTCCTAATAGCATCATGGTAATTGCATCACTTTTTTTAATAGCCAAGCCCCTAAATATTACTTTTAACAAATAAAAAAGAGGAAAGGTAGTAAGAAGGGCAATAAATGCGATTCTTAGTAAATTGTCAAGGTCTGTAAAAAAGCTTACCTGATTTATTCCGATAACAGTAAAGATAACCACAAACAAGCCCCAATTTACAATAGTGCCTCTCCATGATTTTAAAAAAGAGAAAATTTTTTTGGTACGCATAAATCTGGAAAAAATAATGGGTAAAATGATTAAATAAAATAGATTCAGCGCAAGACTGGAAAAAGGAAATTCCCTGGCACCGGTAAATAAAATAGTTATTAGCGGGGTAATTATTATTGCTGCCAAATATGCTCCAAAAGTTGCAAAAAGCGAAAAAATCATATTGCCGGAAAGAATAGCAGAAAAAGGCATAATTGCTACTCCAGGAGGGGAGGCAGCCACCAGAATCATACCCATTTGCAGAGACCTTTCGGGAATTAGCAGGTAAGTGAAAAGCACTATAACTGCACCGAGGATCACATAGTTTAAGATAATACCAATCATTATAGGTCTGGTTGATTCTTTCCATTCCAACATACTATTAGTTGAAATATCTATAAGTGAAATAGCCATAACTAAAGCAAGTGCAGAGATAGTAAGTGGTTTGGAATATTGGGCCAAATTCGGGAAAACAAGCCCCATAAAAAAGGCCAGGGGCAATATAAAATTACGATTTTTTAAAATTTTAAACATTTTTTTACTTTTATTTTTTACTTTTAACTTATTATAAAATACTGTAGTATAATAATTAATCTAAATTTTTTATTTTGTTTATCCCTATAGCTATTAATTTATTCTATCTTATTTATTTTAACAGGGAAAGGGTTGTATAAAAAATAATCAGATTATGATAATGCCTGGAGATAGTATTGGATAAAGATATTCTCAGTAAAAAAAAGATAATTAGAGGATTAATAATTTCACTGACAATAGGAGTGGCAGTATTTCTGTTAGTCTTTTTACTGACTATTGATAAAAATACTTTGAAAAGCTTCCAGCAAATGGATATAGAATATATATTTTTAGCTGCAAGTATTATTTTTATTGCATTTTTAGTAGAAGGATTGAGGATAAAGGTCGTTGCCAGTGCTATTGATGAAAAGATAGATTTTTGGGAGTCAGTAAAAATATATTACATCAGTTATTTTTTGGGTGGAATTACTCCTTATTTTTCTGGAGCAGTACCAAGCCAAATAGCATTATTTGTCAAAAATGATATACCTATAGGTAAAGCTACCATGATAGCTACAATAAGGCCTATTATAAAATCTATTATCTTTTTTATTGCAACCCCTGTATTGTTCTTTTATTTTAAAGATTCATTAGATGAATACGAAGTACTCTCCTGGGTTTTATTAGTTGGAGCAATGTTTTTTTCATCAATATTTGTTTTAATATTTATTTTGATAGTCAATAATCCCCAAAAAATAAACACAATTATTGAATGGTTAAATAAAGTATCCTTTTTTAATAAATATCTCAGCAAACCTGGTATTGAAAAAAAAGTCAAATGGTTAAAGAAACAAGCATCGCAATTTAATAAAAGCTTCCATCTTCTGTTGGGACATCCAAAAGAAATGATTCTATCCATATTATATACTGTAATATATTGGCTTTTATTTTTTTTAATTGCACCAATACTTTTATTAGCAATGGGAATTGAATTAGACTTTGTTTTAGTCATTGTTATTCAGGTGCTAATTTTTTTTGTTATACCTTTTTTGCCTACACCCGGGGGCAGTGGAGCGGCTGAAGTCGGATTTGTTTCTTTATTTTCCTTTTTTGTTCCAGAACATCTTTTAGGTATCTACGTTGGTGGCTGGAGATTGTTTACTTTTTATATAAATATATTCATCGGAGCGATTTTAAGCCTGGTTGAATTAAAGAAATGGGCTAATCAAGAAAATGCACTTAAATCAGGTAATAAGAAAAGGTCAGAAGATTAATATAAAATTCTGACCTTTTTGTTTATTTGGTTAAAGTATTAGTTTATAAGTCTTCCAATAACTCTTTTGCTTTTTTGCTGAAATAAGGGTGGTCACTTTGGGCTGCTCTCTCTAATAATTCTCTTGCCTGTTCTTCCTTGTTTCGATCATCCAATAATTCTGCATAGTATACCAGTCCCTGGGGATTATCCGGGAAATGCTGGTAATATTCCTCGAAATACTTTTCTGAGGTTTTTTCCTTTTGATAAGGCCAGGGCAATTGATGCCACATTCTGCCTAATGCAAGGATAGGGCCGGCATCTCCATACATTTTGTCAATTTCGTATGCTGTTTCAAAGGCCCTTTCGGTCTTCTTTTTTAAGCCTTTTCTGATAGCCTTTAAAATACTAATTCCGTCAGAATATGTTCCGGCACATAGTCCGTAGAAATAATGCCCCTCAACCCCATCAGGATTTAACTCTATTGCGATTTCAGCATAATCCAAACCTTCTTTTCCATAATCTTCACAAATATCATCCCAGTCTTCCACATCAGCCTGCATAGAAAGGTCTGCATATTCTCTCAAAGCCCTGGCTATTTTCCAGTTGGCCTCATAGCTGTCAGGATCTTCTTCCACAGCTTTGCGATAGAGAGGGATTGATTCTCCTACTTTTTCCAGATTATCCTCTTCATAAATTGCATCTGCCTGAGTAAGATAAGTAGAAGTAATAGCAGTTAGTGTAAGACAGCTAATAAGTAATAAACTGGTCAGTAAAATGATATTTTTTTTCATAAAACCTCCTTATTAAATTGTTTATATTAATAGTTACTAATAATACTTAGTATTATATCAAAAAAAGTAAGTCAGTCAAGAATATTCATTGAAGACAAAGCTTTTTTCAGAATAAACCTTGCATTCATCTATGAATATAATTTCTATTAATATTAATAATATTAATCTGGTTTTATGTCATTTTCTATTTACCTATGAATAGAATATAAAATATGATAGACTTAAATAAATTATAGTAAATGGGTGATAATATAAGGAGATTGTTATGGTAAAAACATTTTCGGTTTCCACAAATAATAGAACAGAGATGGTTGATATTACTTCTAATGTCCAGGAAATAATTCAGGAAAGCAAACAGCAGGAAGGATTATGTATTATTTTTATTCCACATACAACAGCCGCAGTTACCATAAATGAGAATGCAGATCCAAGTGTACATAAAGACATTTTGACTGAACTGAATAAAATAGTGCCATTTGATGATAATTATAGCCATACTGAAGGTAATTCATCTGCTCATATTAAATCAAGCATGATAGGTTCTTCAATAAATGTTATTATCGAAGATGGCAAATTAAAACTTGGTACCTGGCAGGGAATATATTTTTGTGAGTTTGACGGACCAAGAACCCGCAAGGTATGGGTTAAAATAATATAGTGCTAACTTAAAATAACCTATTGTAGGTATGAATGTTGAAGGTTAATATTTAGTTAGAGTATAGAGGAACAAAGGAATTAATGGAAGAAGAATTTACTCTTATAAAAGGAACAATTAAAAAGTTAGTATATCACAATGAAGAAAATGGTT
>JAQVMU010000075.1 GCA_028703475.1 Atribacterota bacterium
TTGATATCTAAAAAGTAAAAAACTTTTTTTGCTTTTTCATGATCAAAGCGGGGAGAAGGTTCCGGGGAAGGATTTTCTTTAGAGGCAACTAATCGATTACTCATAGCTATACCCTCGTTAATATTACTTATTACTTACTACTTACTGTAGAGATATTAGAGGGTAATGTCAAATTTATTTTTTAATCAAATGGATGTAAACTTCTGGTAGCTTCACTAAAATACAATGATTAGTATATTAGTATGCTTAATAATTTAAATATATTTTAAACGCGGTAATATTTTAATATTTTGACGGATGTTCCTTCCTTTGGCAGCGAAGAAAGCTTTTAAAATAATAAAATCTTTACTCTAAGTGCTACCAAAGGGTTTATTACTAGAGAGCAACAAGAATATCATTCAATTTTCTTCTTAATGGTTTCCTTTATTTGGGGTATCATTTCTCTGGTAGATTCTTTCCCTTCTTCTATTATTTTTTCTGCCTGGTTAAAGTTAAAAGTACCCAATCCTTCAATATGCTTAGGCTTGATTACAATATCTGCATTAACAATGCTTTGAAAAGTAATTTCTTTTTCCATAATATCAATAGATTTACTTAATATTTCAAAAATATAAGGACCTTCCCACTGTTTTTTGGTATCTTTATATTTTTCACCCAAAGAATTAAGTCCTTGACCTAATAATGAATCAATTTTATCTACAATATAATATTTGGTTTTAATATTTTTATAAAGTTTTAAATTAATTAAATCCCTTGTTTGGTCTAAACGATCGTTTTCTTGAGTGTTGATCAAAACTTGCGGTTTAGGATTTTTTGAGCTCAAACTTACCGCAATGACCAGATCTGCCCCCATATTTCTGGCTACATCTACCGGAACAGGATCAACCAAACCACCATCTACTAAAAAATATTTCTGATATCTTACCGGGGTAAAAATTCCAGGAATAGCAAAGCTTGCTCTAACTGCTTTAATGACACTCCCCTGATTTAAAATGACCTTGGTCCCGGTTTTAATGTCTGTAGCAATTGCCGCAAAAGGAATTTCTAAATCATTGAATTTTTTGTCTCGCAAAGCAATTCTTTCTAAAAAATCAACACCCCGACTTCCACTAATGAAGCCTGAGCTTGGGATAGTAGGATTTAAAAAAGAAAAAAAATTGGTGTTTTTCATTGAACAAATAATTCCTTCCATTTCGTCTACAGATACACCAGTTGCATAAATAGAACCAATAACAGCCCCGATACTTGTCCCAGCAATGAAGTGGATTGGTATTTGGTATTGCTTTAGAACCTGGATAACGCCAATATGAGCCATTCCTCTTGCTGATCCACTACCTAAAGCCAAACCAATCTTTAATCCCTGTTTATTTGCTATATTCAATAAATCCAATAACTCTTGATCAAATGTCTCCTTAACCTTTTTCATTGTTAACCTATTCCTTAAAAACATGTCCTTGGGTTCGCAGAGCAAGGCGCAAAAAAAAATAATATTTTAAAATCTAATTAACACAATTAAAAATCCCTTTTCTTTTCACATCTTCCCTGAACGAAGAATCATAATAACCAAACCTAATCCCAATATACCGGAAATAAGAAAACCTATCACGCCAATCACCGGAAATCCCATAAATTGAGGACCCTTTTCCGTCTGCATAATCAAAGATGAGCCAATAATAATGGCAACTAAAATTAGACTGTAAGATAACCTGTTTGTTGCCTTATCCAAGGCATTAATTAAATTTTCCAATCCCCGGTGCTGAAGCTCTAATTTAAAGATGCCTTCTTCCATTTTCTTTAAAGTCTTACTTAGCTGTTTAGGTATTAAAAACATTAAATTATAAAATTCAGATAAATCATTAGATAGTTTCAACAGGAGGTGTTGAGGACTTTTCCTTTCCAGAATTATATCTTTTACATAGGGTTTGGCTATCTCAGTAAGATTAAAATCCGGATCAAGCGCTAATCCTATGCCTTCGATAGTGAGGAGAGATTTTCCAAGTAAGGCTAGTTCGGCTGGCATTTTAATATGATACTTGATAGAAATCTGCACCAAATGGGTGATGAATTCACCCAGCTTGATCTCCTTTAATGCTTTATCATAATATTGATCTAATAAATCCGCTATATCTGTCTTTAAAGAGCGCGTATCGATTGTTTCCTGGGAAGTAAATCCTAAGTTTAAGATTTCAGTTAAGATTTTATTTGAGTTACGTTCTAAAACAGCTATAAGCAGATTAACATACTTTTCCTTAGTCTCTTCATCTATCTTTCCTGTCATGCCAAAATCCATAAAGCCGATAATCTCATTTTCCATAACCAGAATATTTCCAGGATGAGGATCGGCATGGAAAAATCCATCGATGAGCATCTGTTTCATAAAGGATTTTGCTCCGTTTTCAGCTAACTTTTTCCTGTCATACCCCGCTTCTTCCAGTTCTTTCAGATGATTAATCTTAATACCATCGATATATTCCATAGTTAGGATCCGCTTACTGCTCAATTCCCAGTATACTTTTGGGATATAAATTGTTTTTTCTTCTTCAAAATTTTTCCTGAATCGCTCTGCATTTCTTCCTTCGGTACCATAATCCAACTCCATTCGAATGGTTTTTGCAAACTCTTCAGCCACTCCTACCGGGTCATACAGTCGACTCTCCGGAATATGTCTTTCGGCTAACCGTGTCAGGTGAAAGAGGATATCCAAATCTGTTTCAATAATCTTTTCCATATCAGGACGTTGAACTTTGACTACTACTTTTACCTTATCTTCTTTCAATATTGCCTTGTGAACTTGCCCCAAAGAAGCAGATGCAAAAGGTTTTTCTTCAAATGACTGGAATAATTCGGAAACATTGGCTCCTAATTCCTTATGAACTATCTGCTCAACCTGGGCATAGGCAAAAGGAGGCACTTTATCTTGCAGTTTTTCTAATTCTTTAATATATTTCAGAGGAATTATATCAGGCCTGGTGCTTAAGATCTGACCCAATTTCACGAAGGTAGGGCCCAATTCTTCCAGAGTAAGTCGAACCCTCATCGGAAGAGGCGTCTGGTCTATCTTAGAAGGTTTTAGTTTAAGAATCTTTTCACTTTTGGTAGGTAGTTTTATTAATCCTAACTGTTTAACAAAATAGTCAAAACCGTATTCAATTAAAATATTGATGATTTGCCGAAGCCTGTTAATATTTTTATATCCTCTTTTGAGTCTTGAAAAAACCATATTTTTATCCATTCTGTTGATTAAGTAGTTTAGCTGCTTTACTTAATAATTAGCAACGTTCCTTTACTATTCTTGTAAATATATTTTACCATTTTAATCAAAAATCTTTCTGGGTCCTCTTAAGGAATGAAAATATTTAACCAAATATAGCCAATATGTATTTCACTCTTCTCTCTTAATATTTTCCTAATAGTTATTATTTGTTTGCCTGAATTTTATTTTAAATTCTTTACATATATAACGCAGTGTGTTATAATAATTATTATAACGCTTTGTGTTGTATATTTCAAGGGGGAGATGAGAATGGAAGAATATATCATTAAGAAATATTTAAATCGCAAACTATATGATACTAAAGAGAAGAAATATGTCAATCTTTCTGAAATTTCCAGGTTAATCCGGGAAGGAACTGACCTGAAGGTCATCGATAATCATAGTAAAGAGGATATCACCTCTCTAGTGCTGGCCCAGATCATCGTGGAACAGGAAAAGACCAAAAAAATAATGCTCCCTTCTTTGCTTTCCCCGTTAAAACTGTTAGGGAAAGGAGGTGAAAGCATGTTAAGTTTGAGCAAAAAAATGCTTCTTGCCGGCATAGGAACACTTTCTCTTACCAAAGAAAAAGCCGAAAAAATAGCTGATGATTTAATTAAAAGAGGAGAAATAAACAAGAGTGAAGGTAAAGAGTTTGTAGTGGATCTTTTGGATAGGGCAGAAATAGAAAAAGACAAATTGATGGAAAAAATCAAGCCTGATATCGAAAAAGAATTAGAGAAAATGAATTTTGCCTCTAAAGACAGTGTGAATAATTTAGAAAAAAAGATTGATGAGCTGGGCAATAAAATTGAGCAAATAAGCAAGAAAATACAAACTAAATAAAAAATAGAAAGGAATATTTGAAGCTGGGGAGAACTGCTGGTTACGCTCATTTAAGAGTAGGTAGGTTTTGATGAGTGGGAAGGTAGAGATCTCTAGATTTTGTGCTACGTACAAGTTTTACAGATAGAGGAGCTAGCTATGGTTGTTCTTTTTTATTAAAAGATGCCAATCCCTTCTAACCACATTTTCACTCGATACATTCCTTCACCAAACCCTACCTTCGGATCATATCCTAACTCTCTCCGTGCCTTTTCTATCGGGAAACCCTGATTTGTACCAAACAACTCTGCCGCCATCCTGGTTAATAAAGGTTTCCCTTTTATGGGAAAATGACTATAATATTTTTCCATTAGCCAACCAGAGAAATAAGCTATTTTATAAGGAATGACAATCTTTGGCCTTGGATTATCTGTAATTTTTGCCAGATAATTAACATACCTTTTCCAGGTAATATCTGAACCATCTGAAATATTGTAAGCCATGCCAATACTTTTTTTATTTTCTAAAGACGAAATAATGGCATCAACTACATTTCCTACATATGCCAATCCAGCAGGTTTATTTCCATTGCTGATATGTACCATGCTGCCCTCTTTCAGCAATTTTGCAATATCATAACCAAAGGTAATTGACCGAGGCCCGTAGATATTCACAGGCCGAATAACCGTAACAGGCAATCCATGTTTTTTAAAGTACTCCCAGACCAGTTTTTCCCCTTCTATTTTTGTATCGCAGTATGGTATACCTCTTGAATTATAAGGAGTATCTTCATATGCTGGATAATCCGGATACCCATATACATCAGTGGTACTTATATGGATTAATCTTTTTATATTACCATTAACTAAAACATTTAATAAATTATGCAAACATTTTACATTAACATGATAAAAATCATTCCAGCTACCCCAGTCACTGGCAAGTGCAGCACAGTGAAAAATATATTCAATACCTGCTGTAGCCTTTTCTAATGATCGAACATCACCCAGATCACCGAACATCAATTCAACATTTTTAACCTTTTTGAGATGTTCAATATTGCTAGTGGGCCTTACCAAAACTCGTACATTTTCTCCAAGCGCTGACAGCCTGTCTACAAGATGGCTTCCAAGAAAACCACTACCACCGGTAACCAAAGTCTTAGACATAAATTACTCCTGAATACCTGAGGCAGTTTATGAAAATATTGCCTATCAACATTAACAATGCTATATTCAATAACAGGGGACAATTTTCTGCCATGTCCGGGAAAATAAATAGGATATTGTCCCCTGTTCTGTTTTATGTAAACCATTCCATGGTTAACAGCCAGGGATTTTATCCCCCGAATCTCTGACCAATATTTAACCATAGAATGGGAGGATGTCATTATAGGTTATCCATCATAAACTGCCTCATACTAGATTATTCTATCTTTTGCTCTTATCAAAACGTCTTCTTGTTTCCTATCTTTTTCCTGTGAATCTTCGGCTTTTTTTATCCTTTCATTGTTAATCGGTGTTGACATCTCCCGCCAATTGTAAGAAAGATTATCTAAAAATTTGGCAGTCTTTCCATTTAAAACATCCTCTGCTCCTTCATGTGTTGGTTGTGCTCCTGATTCTAGAACAATTGTTCTGAGTTGATGCGGATGGTCAATAATGGGACAAGGTGCCATCATATTATCGGAAAAAGGTTGTCTTTTCTGATAAGATTTAAACAAGGGATTTTGCAACACTTCCCACAAGCTCTTGTCTTTGATATTATCTACAGCAAAATGAACAAAAGCACAGGGTTCCACATCTCCTTTGGCATTAATATGAAAATACCTCCTACCACCGGCAATACATCCTCCGCTAAAAGTACCGTCATTCCAAAAGTCTGCTAGAAAGAGTGGTTTGTTGTTACGGATTTTAGGAATACGATAGGCTAATTTAGCTCTTTGCTCTGGGGTAATCATCATATCAAGGTTTGGACCTCTGCCAATGGGGATATAATGGAAAGACCATCCGTATATTGCTCCTTTATCGATGACATGGTCTATGAAATTATCAGTGCTAAAGAGCTCATCTGCATTTTGTCTAGTGACAGTAACACTGATGCCAAAGATAACACCGCGGTCTCGTAATCTGTCCATAGCAGCCATAATTTTGTCATAGGTTCCCTGCCCTCGTCTTTTATCAGTTGAATCTCTATATCCTTCAAGGCTGATGGCAGGACTGACATTACCTACTTCAACCATCTTATCGGCCATCTCATCATCGATTAAGGTGCCGTTAGTATACATCATAAAACCTACATCCGGATGTCGACGAAAAATCTCAAAGAGATCGGGGTAGACGGTAGGCTCTCCTCCTGATAGCACGATAAAGTAAATACCCATGCCCTTGGCCTCGTTTATGATTCGGTCTATGGTATTTATATCTAAGCTATCACTTTTTTTGTATTTACCTGCCCAACAGCCGGTACAGCTCAAGTTACAGGCACTGGTCGGGTCAATGAGAATCGTCCAGGGGACGGATACTCCTAATTCTTTAGATAACTCATACTGTCTGGGAATGCCCATTAAACCGGCATTGACAAAAAAGTTCATAATCAGTCCATCCTTATAGCTGGGAGCCACCTGGGATAATTTTCGGATATACTGTTTTATGACCGGATTTGTTTTATAAGCTTCCTTGATAGAAGCAATTTCCTGGTGATGGTTATCGGTACGTGCTACTTTGTCGGCAAGATTCAAGACCTTAATAAAATTTTTCTCCGGGTCTTTTTCTAAATAATTAAGAGCCTGTTTTATTATCTGTTCAGCAGCATATTTCTTTGCAAAGTTAAAGTTGACTGCCATTATTTTTCCTCCTTTTATCAGATATTTTTAGTTGTAAAATCATTTTAGTTATCTATTCGACCTTTTACTTCTAAAACTAATTTTGCTATGAAGGGATTGACAAACAATTCTTTTCATTTTAAACACTCAAGTTAGCTTTTTGACTCATTTGAAACTTCTATGTTCTCAACTTTTTTCTTAAAGATCAGCATATAAATCCAACCAATAAGGAAACTACCGATAATACCGGCAATAACATTAAAGCCCCAAAGCATCCATCCCCAGTTACCCAGGATTAGGTCACCCAATAAGGCACCAATGGCAGCACCTACTACTCTATTCCAGTAACCTCCCTTGATTTCTATAGCTTTAAAGATACTCTGTAACAACCATGCTATTATAAGTGCTATTACTGCAAGAATAATTACATACATTATTATTTACTCCTCCTTTCAGCTTTATTCCCCTTCATAGCAGGAAATTCTTTGAACTTTTATTCAAATGAATATAAGTTCATTTTTATTAAAAATTTTTTACCTTATCTTATTAGCTAATCGGCAAATAAAATCAATATTTTCTTCCCGGTCCTCCGGATATTTACGGGCAAAATCATGCATAGCAAGAATCAACAGACGAATAGACCTTTCTTTGTCCTTTTCCGACATTTCTATTATGTGCTTTTTTTCTTCTGCACGATAAATCAGAGAGCTCATCAGCATTAACAGATGGGCTCTAAGGTTATCAATCACCTCATGATTGATTTTGTCCCTCATTAATTCCCGACTGAATCCCTGGAGTCTCACTACTTCATCATAAAATGCAGAAATAAACTCATGGGTATTTCCATCTCTTTCAATTATGCTTTCCAGTGTCACATAAGTTTGATCAAAAACTTTCTTAAAAACACTTATAAAAAAATCCTGTTTATTGGAATAATAGTTGTAAAGGGTACCCACTGATATTCCCACATCTTCTGCAATCATCTTCATAGTTACACGACTGTAACCCTTTTCGGCAAAGAGGCGAAAAGCAGCTTCATTAACCTTTTCTTCCAGCTTATCGATAATCTTGGTCATTAAATACCTCTCTTATTATTCTTCATCTTAAACATTGATTCATTTGAACATTTATTCAATTGAATTAATATTCATAATAAAGTATAAATAATATTTTGTCAAG
>JAQVMU010000076.1 GCA_028703475.1 Atribacterota bacterium
TATGAAGAATCTATTTGTAATAATTGGCGGAGATGCAGCTGGAATGAGTGCTGCCAGTAAGGCAAGACGGGAAAATCCTGAATTGGAAATTATTGTCTTTGAAAGAGGAAGCTGGGCTTCTTATGGCGCATGTGGACTACCTTATTATATAAAAGGAGATATAAAAAATATCAAAGACCTTATCGGGATTCCTCCCGAGATATTTATAGAGAAAAGAAATATTGACCTGCGTTTAAACCATGAAGTTATAAAAATAATACCTGAAGAAAAAAAATTAATTGTCCGTAATAGAGATGGTAATATCAAACAGGGTTATGATAAATTACTTATCAGTACTGGTGCAAGGACTGTAAAGCCAAACATAAAGGGTATTGAATCTGGAGGAGTCTTTGCTTTGCGTGATATGGACAGCGGAAAAAATATAAAAAATTTTCTGCATGAAAAATTGCCTGAATCAGTATTGATTGTGGGGGGCGGATATATTGGAATGGAAATGGCTGAGGCCTTTCATGCAAATGGATTAAAAGTTCATGTTGTTGAGTTTTTCCCCCATGTTTTAAATCCATTTGGCACAGAAATTGCTGCTGTAGTAGAGAATCATCTAAAAGATTTTGTCCAGTTACACCTGGGAAAATATGTTAATACCATAATGGAAACTGATACCGGAAACCTATCAGTGCAGGTAAAAGATAAAAAGACAGAAGATTATCAAGAGAATATTGCAACAGATATGGTTTTATTGGCAACTGGTATTGTACCGGAAGTATCTTTAGCCAGAGAGGCAGGAATTGCACTGGGAGAAACCGGGGCAATTGCTGTGGATGAATTTGGCCAAACAAATATTCCGGATATTTATGCTGCAGGTGATTGTGCAGAAGCAAAACACACTGTAACCGGTGAACCCGTATATATACCACTGGCATTAACCGCAAATAGAAACGGACGAGCGATTGGCAGTACTGTAGGAGGAAAAACGACTACTTTAGTTCCAATAAGTGGAACTGCTGTTGTGAAAGTCTTTCAATTAGAGGTCGCCACAACCGGAATCATAGATATTGAATTAGCTAAAAAAAGTGGTTTTAGTCCATTAAAAATCACTGTTGATAGTCATTCCCGGGCTGGTTATTGCCCAGAATCTAAACCTATTAAAATTAGTCTTATGGCAGACCAAAGAAGTAAAAAATTACTTGGGGCAAGCATGGTAGGGGAAGAGGGGATAGTCAAAAGAATCGATATTATTGCTACTGCCCTTAGTGGAAAATATACGGTAGAACAATTAGAAAATTTGGATTTGGCTTATGCACCTCCATTTTCTCCTGTATGGGATCCGGTTTTAACAGCTGCAAAAGTATTAAATGGTAAATTGAATAACTGATAACCTAATATGCGATTGCTGAAGAATTAAGAAAAAAATCTATTATTCTATTAAAGGAACAAAAACATACTGTTCCTGTGTAGTTCTTTTAATAATTTTATTATTTTGTTTTTTCAAAACTATCAATGGTCCATGAATATGAGGGCAAACCAGGATTCCTTTATCAGTGAGCACCTTATCAGCCAGTTGGTATATTAAACCTTCCTGTGTCGGAGTAATTCCTGCAGTAATAATAATATGATTATATTTTTCTTGCCAGTTGGTTAGATTTTTTAAGATATTATAATCCCTGAAATCAATATTATTTAACTTTTTTCGTTCTTTATAATTTAAGTGTACTTTTAACTCATCAAGGTTTTTACGAGCTCTTTCAACTAATTGTGGAATGATATCCATACTTGTCACTATACCGGGATATAAGATATATCCTGCCAGGCTGGCATTCCAGCCACTTCCTGAACCTAACTCCAATAAGTTATTACCTGGTTGCAGATTTGATAGCATAAGCATTCTGGCGACAGTAGATGGTTGAGAAATAGTCTGGTTATAGCCTATTGGCAGAGCAGCATCTATATAGGCATCATTTTTATGTTCAACAAAAAAGACTCTATCTATAACAGTAATTGCCTTGATTATTGTATAAACATTTTCCTTCTCTTTTTCGCTATAAGCCAGGGACAGTAGATTATTTTCTACACTTCTTATTAACTGTTCCAGATTCATTTTTATACTCTTGAATATTATATTTAAAGAAACTTAAAAGAATAATTAGACTATTATTTTTAATAAATTAACTATGGTTGATATATATTTATAATTATAGCATAATAAAATAAAATTAATGGTAAGGAGGAAAGTTTGAAATGAAAAAAAATAAATTAAGAGAACTATTGAAAGCTGGTAAGCCTTCTTTGGGAACCAGAATATCTGCACAATGGCCTATGATTGCCGAGATGGTCGGTAGTACTGGTAATTTTGATTATATTGAATATGTTGCTGAATATTCTCCTTTTAACCAATATGATCTTGAGAATATTTCGCGAGCTTGTGAATTAACTGAAATGGGATCTATGATTAAAATTGATTTCCAGAACCGTGAGTATATTGCTCAAAAAGCAATTGCCTCTGGCTTTCAAGCAATTCTTTTTACAGATCATAAAACCCCGGAAGAGGTTAGACACTCGATATCTATTGTGAAAGCAGACGAACCGTCTTCTGGTGGTAGATTTGGTTACCCTAATCGTCGTTTTATTGGTTGCCAACCATACTTATCTCAATTGGACCATGTTAAGCGCATTAATGAAATTGTAATATGCTTTATGATAGAAAAGAAAGAAACTATGGATAATATTGAAGAAATTTGTTCAATACCCGGAATTGACATGGTGCAATTTGGACCCTCTGATTATTCTATGAGTATAGGGAAAAATAAGTCTGATATTAAAAAAGAATGTAAGGCTGCTGAACATAAAATGATTGAAGTAGCCTTACAAAATGGTGTTCAACCAAGATGTGAAATATTTGGTGATCCTGATGAAGTTAAATATTATTTAGATCTGGGTGTTAAACATATATGCTTTGGTGATGAAATGAAAATTTACAATTCATTTCTGGTAAATGAAGGAAGTCGTATGAGACGAATTGTTAATAATTTGAGTGGTAAGTTTATTTAAGGAATAAAATAAAAGGAGTTGGTATTATGTCTAAGGCAAAAATAGGTTTCATTGGTCTTGGTGTTATGGGCTTACCTATGGCCAGGAATCTTCTGAAAGCAGACTATCCTTTAATCGTTTATAATAGAAATAAACAACCTTTGCAAACAATAGTTCAAGAGGGTGCTGAAGAAGGCAAATCCAGTGCTGATGTCTCTGGAAAATGCGACATAATTATAACTATGTTACCAGATTCCCCTGACGTGCAAGAAGTAGTCTTATCAAAAGGAGGTTTAATTGAAGGCATGTCTGCAGGGCAGATTTTAATAGATATGAGCTCGATTTCTCCAATAGTATCCCAGGCTATTTCAAAGCAGTTATCCCTGAAGAAAGTAGACATGCTTGATGCGCCAGTTAGCGGAGGACAGGAAAAAGCTGAATCCGGAAATTTGGCAATCATGGTTGGTGGTAAAAAAGAAATATTTGATTGTTGTAAACCAATATTAGAGGTTTTAGGGAATCCAGTATTGGTTGGTAATATCGGTGCCGGTGGCACTACTAAATTAGTCAACCAGGCAATAGTCGCTATTAATATTGCTGCTGTAGCCGAAGCACTGCTATTAGGGAAAAAAGCCGGTGTAGATCCAAGGCGGATTTTTGAAGCTATAAAGGGGGGGTTAGCTGGCAGTCAATGTCTTTCTGACAAGGCACCCCGTATGTTTTCCGGAGATTACGATCCAGGTTTTCGTATCAAGCTTCATGTAAAAGATTTAGCCAATGTATTGCAGGCCAGTCAAACTTTACATAATGCTATGCCTTTGACTGCCCAGGTTATGGAAATGATGAAGGTTTTAATATCAGACGGATATTCTGAGCTGGATCATGGAAGCTTAGCAAAATTTTATGAAAAAATAAACAATGTTTCGCTAAAGGAAAGTAAAAAATAATAAAATATAAAAAATCAAACCAGATAGAAGGTGTAATAAATATGAACAATTACCTTCTTTCTGCCATGGTATAATTGAGAATATATTGTTAAAAAATTAAATTTATTTCCGAGATATCTGTATAATTTTTAAATATTGATAAGGAGTAGGAGTTGAGTGATGGAATTAAAATTAATTGAAAAAAGACAAGAAACGAAAGATGTATTTAGTTTTATTTTTGAAACATCTAAACCTGTTTCCTGGCATGCAGGACAATATGCCCTTTATAAAATTCCTCATACTAATCCGGATAATAGAGGTGATACCAGAATTTTTACCATTTCTTCTCCACCGTATCAAAAAAAGGTAATGCTTACTACACGATATTTCTTTCAGGAAAGCAGTTCCTTTAAAAAAGCATTATTCAGTAAAAAAATCGGAGAAATTGTAAATGTACTCAGGATACAGGGTCATTTTATAATTGAGAATCCGGAAAACAAATTAGTATTTATAGCCGGTGGGATTGGTATAACACCTTTTAATTCAATATTGTTAGAACTGGAAAAGGCGAAACAGATTAAAGATATAATCCTTGTTTACAGTAATAAGAATGAAGAGAATGTTATTTTTAAAGAAACCTTGAGCCAATTGGCAAAGGCAAACCAGGGACTTGCTGTTAGGTATATATATTCACCCCAACGATGTGACAGGGAGTATGTTCAAAAAACAATTTCAGATTTTCAAGAAAGAATCTTTTATATATCCGGTCCACTTAGGCTGGTTAAATCAGTAGAAGAGTCTCTAAGCCAGCTTAATATAAACAGAGAAAAAATAAGAAAAGACTATTTTCCCGTGACTGGTGAATATTAGAAAAGTTTGATTGGTTTTTCTTTTGTTTTAGTAAAATTGCATCACTAATTATGTTATAATTTTCTATAAATTATTGAATTTAAGGAATTATCAACATTGGAAAGGACTGTTATTTCAAGTGATTAAAAATCCCTCTATAGAAGAAAAAAATGGAATTATTGTAATTGGTGGAGCAAATATAGATATTAAAGGGAAATCAAAGAATGTATTGCAATGGAGAACTTCTAACCCTGGTACTATCCGGGTTGCTCATGGGGGAGTTGGCAGAAATATTGCTCATTATTTAGGGCTATTAAATATACCTGTGACATTCCTGAGTGTTGTTGGTGATGACGATGAGGGGAGAGAAATATTAGAAAAACTCAGAAATGCAGGTGTAGAGACTGATGAGATAATTCAGTCGAAAAAAGATGTGACCGGTAAATATGTTGCAGTTTTAGATGAAAAAGGAGATATGCAACTCGCAGTAAGCGATACTATGATTATGAAAAGAGTTACCCCCCGTTATTTAATTGCCAAAGCTGGAATTATTATGAAAAATCGTTTTGTAATCATGGATACCAATTTAACAACCCAGGCTATTCATTATGTAGCTTATTTATGCAACAGAGAAAATATTCCCCTGATTGTTGATCCGGTATCAATTGTTAAGAGTAGAAAACTATTGGGAATTTTACCAAAAATTACCTACCTATCTCCCAATATGGATGAGTTAAGCGCTTTAACCGGTACTGTTATGAGAACTTCCACTGATCGGCAGAAAGCAGTCAGCCAGCTGTTACAAAAGGGAGTTAAAAATATTATTCTAACAAATAATGCACAGGGCGCTTTTGTATTTTCCAGGGAATTTCCCGAAGGATATTTTATTAATACAAGACATAGAAGGGTTGTAGATATAACTGGTGCAGGAGATGCGCTGGTAGCAGGTTTAATGTATGGGTTATATAACCAATATTCACTGTTAAAATCAGTTCAAATCGGATTAACTTTATCTGGCTTGACTGTGATGTCACCGGAGACTGTATATTCAAAGGCAAATGAAAGATTAATTAAAAATAAAATTTTAGGGATGTTTAAGATATTATGAAATATACTGATTTTTTTGAAGTATCTGAGGAAATAAAAAATGCTATTCATAAAGGAGTTGATGGTAAACCAGTTGTAGCTTTAGAATCAAATCTGTTTACCCATGGTCTGCCTTTTCCGGATAATATTACTACTGCCTTAAATATGGAAAAGAATATTAGAGATGAAGGAGCTGTCCCTGCTACAATTGCTATATTAAATGGTAAGATAAAAGTCGGTTTAACTAATAGTGAAATAGAAAACCTTGCTCATTCCAAAAATGTGATTAAGGCAAGCAGAAGAGATTTAGCTGCAGTTATTGCTAAACAGCTTGATGCAGGTACTACCGTGGCTCTAACTATGTGGATAGCCCACAGCTGTAAGATAATATTTTTTGCTACAGGAGGAATAGGAGGAGTTCATCAAAGCATTGAACTTCCCGCTATGGATATTTCTGCTGATTTGACTGAATTATCCAGAACTCCCGTTGCAGTGATTTGCTCCGGAGCTAAAGCAATACTGGATCTCCCTCGAACCATAGAATATTTAGAGACAATGGGTGTACCTATTTTTGGATTTCGTACTCATGAATTTCCAGCATTTTATAGTCAGTCCAGTCATTTAAAGGTTGATTATTCACTTGAAGATACTCTGGAAGCCGCTAAAGTAGTTAATTCTCATTTACAATTAAAAATGGGCAATGGCTTGCTTATAACTAACCCGGTACCAACCGAATTTGCTATAGGTAAAAAGAAAATGGACACCTGGATAACAAAAGCACAGGAGATTGCCGAAAAAGAAGGTATTAAAGGAAAACAGGTAACACCCTTCTTACTAAATAAAGTCAAGGAATTAAGCGAGGGAAGAAGCTTAAAGGCTAATATTGAACTATTAAAACACAATGCAACGATTGCTGCTCAAATTGCCTGTGCATATCATCAATTACTGTATTCAGATATCAAATCATGATTTGTGATTTCAGGCTGTTTATCACAATAAATAAATTTACTGAAAAGATTGATATATTTTATTTCGCAACTGCTTTGTAGCTTTCTTGCGATTATAATTAACTGATTGCTGGGATAAATTCAACATTTTTCCAATTTCTGCATCTTTATATCCCCACCAGTAATAAAGTAAAATAATTTGCCTGTCCTGTCTTTTCAAGTGGTTAATATTTTCATATAAAGTGATTTTGTCAACCTGATTTTCAATTGTGTTTTTTGACATGTCTATTCCTCCTTTGAAGTGTAGGCTCATGTTTCAGGTCAGCCGTTGGTCGTTAGTATTTGGTATTTAGTAAAAATAATCTTAATAAAACCAATTATCCTCTTTCCAAATTAGTTATTTGAAATAACTTAGTAAATATTTATTGATTCTGTTTTTTTATTAAAGAATTAAATGCAAATGTTAATAAACTAAAATTCATAAACAGTCTATTTAGCCATTAAATTGGTTTTAGCTATTTGACTATATAATACCAACTACTAAATAATAACGACTATTTATGTATTATTCTAAAATACTGTAAACTAAAAACAATTAACTAAAAACCAAATACTTTATACTAAATACCATTATGTTTTATCTAAAAACTATAAACAAAAAATTAGAAACCTTATTTTATACCTGATACTCTTCTATTATTTCTCCCCCTCACCCCAGCCCTCTCCCTCCGAGGGGAGAGGGAAGTACAAGAAAAAGATAATTTTATAAATAATTGGGTGTCTTTTGGTAGAGTTTGTGAGTTGCCTTTTGACACAGTATCTATATACAGAAATCTAGAAAACTTTATTTTTCCAGTTGTTACTGCATATTAGTTATTTTAGATTTTATGTTCATTGAATTTTTACGGTATACGGTATACGTTATACGATATACTATTTTGCTTTCTCCAATACCCCCAAAGTCCCCACTTAATTCTTTTTTTCATGAACCCTGCAAAGGTTACCGGCGGTTTCTCTTTATACTGATATACTCCTGTAATAAAAAGCAATGCAGCCTGTTGAAAG
>JAQVMU010000077.1 GCA_028703475.1 Atribacterota bacterium
TGTTCATTCATCTGGGCAAAAATCATTACAGCCTTTTCCAAAACTCCAGATTCTTTCATTTCCCGGTAAAGTTCCTCACCTTCCCGGGAGCGTTCTCCTATGCCACAAAAGAGACTGACACCCTGGTAGCCGATAGCCATATTATGAATCATTTCCATAATAAGAACAGTTTTGCCCACACCTGCTCCGCCAAACAAGCCGGCTTTGCCACCTTTTTCCAGGGGAGATAATAAATCTATAACCTTTATGCCTGTTTCAAATAATGCAATATCGGTTGAACGTTCTGATAAAGTCAGGGGTGCATTATAAATCGACCTGCGTTTCTCAGAATCAATTTTTTCACCCCCATCTATTGTTTCTCCGAATACATTGAACATCCTTCCCAGCAATTGATTCCCAACAGGCACACTTAAGGGATGCCCATAATCAATTACCTCATCTCCTCTCTTCAATCCCTGTGTTGGGGTTAAGGCAATTCCCCTAACAGTCCTGGAATCAAGGTGAAGAACTACTTCAAAAAAGACATCACCTGCTTTGAGAAGATTCGGTATATTGGGTATTTTTTCAGGAAAATAAGCATCAATAACACTGCCTCTAATTGCGGTCACTTTCCCTTCACTAATATCCTTGAATGAATTTTTATTATCTTTCATTTATTCTCCTGATCTTCATGATCTGCATAAAAACTTAAATATTAACAAGTATTATAACATGATTACATTAAAATCTAAAAAAATAAATATTCAAGAAAAAAATAAATCATCTATCTAATCAACGACTATTATCCTCATTGAATCAGTACCTCCGGTTTTATTTCTGATTGCTCCTTCAGTCAAAATAAGATGCTCACCTTTTTCTACAAGTTTTTTTTCTTCTAATAAATCCATAATCCTTCTGTACCAATCAATTTTCTTTCTATTGATAATAAAAGAAAAAACTCCATATGAAAGCGATAAAAAACGGGCAACTTCCGGATTGGGTGTAAAAGCAAGAATCCAGCAATATGGTTTAAACCGGGATATTCTTCTTGCCGTATTACCACTTTCAGTTGGTGTTAGTATATATTTAGCATGGATAACCTGACTGCTCTCCATTGTATGCATGGAAATAATATCTTCTATTGAAGGTTTTGTCTGCTGAAAAGAAAATCTCAGTTCTTCGCATAGAGAAGAGTGGTGTGGTAAAGTACGATATTCTAATTCTGTGGAAATAGCAATATCAGTCATCATTCTTACTGCCTCTACCGGAAACTGGCCTACTGCAGTTTCCTCAGATAACATAGTGGCATCTGTTCCATCCAAAATAGCATTGGCTACATCAGTTACCTCAGACCTGGTTGGCCTGATATGATCTGTCATGGATACCAGCATCTGAGTAGCAGTTATCACAGGTTTACTCATTCTATTTGCCTTGGCAATTAATCTTTTCTGAATTACCGGAATATCTTCAATATTCACCTGTACTCCTAAATCGCCCCTGGCTACCATAATAGCATCAGTTACATTAAGAATTTCATCAATATTCTTTACAGCCTCTTCCCGTTCAATTTTTGCTACAGTAAATATTTTTTTGCCTTTCTTCCCGGCAAACTCTTTTACCTTTAGAATATCTTCTGCTTTCTCAACAAATGATATTCCAAATATTGTTACTCCTTCCTCCAACCCAAAGGAAATAAGTTCCAGATCCTTCTCTCTTATGGGATCAATTATAATCTTTGCTTTGGGTAAATTGAGACCTTTGTGTGAATCCAGCTTTCCGCCGGTCATTACAAGACATAGTGCTTCATCACCCTGAATTTCTTTGACTCTCAGCTGAATGAATCCATCATATAAATAAACCAGGCTTCCTTTTTTTATGCTCTGAAATAAGGACTCATATTCTACCGGAATAATAGATTCATCTCCTATAATATTTTTGGTTGTCAATCGAATAATCTGTCCTTTTTTTAAAAGAATAGGTCCATCCTTTATCTCTCCTATTCTTATTTTCGGACCGGGAATATCCATCATTACCGGAAGAAAAATGTCCAGCTCTTTTTCAACTTCCCTTATATTATTTAGTGTTTTCCGATGATATTCTATATCATCATGAGCCAGGTTTAAACGTGCTACATTCATTCCCGCTGCTACTAACTCTTTGATTATTTTTTTATTGTTTGAAACCGGGCCCAGGGTACAGACAATTTTAGTTTTAGATTCCGGAAATTTCATTGCTTCTCCTTAATGAAAAATTAGTTCTCTATAAACTTAAGATTAAAAGATTTCAAGGTAATATAATATGGCAAATTATTTCATTTTTTGCAGTTATTTTTTTGAAAGAGCCTGGAATATTAAAACAATACCGATAACCACAAGAATAACTGGCCAAAATTTTACCAGAATAAAACGTGGGAAAAAGCTTCTCAATAAAAAGAACAAACCTATAAATATAAGAATTAAGCCACCCCAGACATGGCTATTATTATTACTTTTTACTTCATCCTGATTCAGGAAGGATTTTTCTTCTTGCATATTATCCCTATTATCTTCAGTTTCCTGGTCAGGATTCAGTGGAACTATTATCCAGGCTATGATATAGGCAAGCAAGCCAACGCCTCCCAAAAAAACAATAAGAATTGCAGCCAAACGAACCAATGTGGAATCTATATCAAAATACTCTGCTATACCTCCACATACACCAGAAATCATCGAATCTTTCCGTGAACGATATAATTTCTTTACCATAAATCCTCCTGTATTAAAAAACTAAAATTATATTGAATATATTACCATTCTTCTGTCAATTATTTTGTTAATTTTAAGACATAATATAATTCTTCCAACTGTCGACCCCAAAGAAAATGCTTCTTTTTTTGTTCCTTTCTAAAACCATTTGCTTCATAAATATGTTTTGCCGCAAGAAGGTTATCTAATGTCCATAAAAATATACTCTCATATCCTGCATTCCTGGAAAAATCGATTGCTTCTTGAAGCAGGTACCTGCCTAAATTTAATCCCTGATAATGCGGATGAACAAGAAACCAGCGTAACTGGGCTTGTTTGTTCTTCCTTTCTAAGATAGCAATTGAACCTATGATATCATTTTTACATTCAGCAATCCATAATGAACTTTTTCCTTGTATGTAATTATTGGCAAATTCAGCCAGTCCTCCTGCCACATATGCTTCGAATTCATGATTAAATCCATATTCCTGATTATATACCTGGCCATGAAACAATAGAGCTTTTCCTAAATCACCATATTGAAAATTGTTATGAATATTCAAACCAGGAATGTCAGGTAATTGTTTTTGTTTAGAATGGGAAGTCATTATAACCTCCTTAAGAGAAAAATGGGGATTAAATAAATAAAATGGCGGAGAGAGAGGGATTCGAACCCTCGGAGCAGACTTAACATCCGCTCAATTGCTTAGCAGGCAACCACCTTCGGCCACTCGGTCATCTCTCCGATTAAAGTATAACATAACTTTTTTTTTACGGCAAGAACTTAAAATAATATAATAGTGTTCTTGACAAAAAGGTGCAAAATATTTTAGAATGTGCTATCTTTTTTTAATGAAACAAAATAATGATAAAATGGAAGGGCAAATATGAAAAATTTTCAATATGATGTGATAGTAATTGGAGCAGGACATGCGGGATGTGAAGCTGCATTAGCCGCTGCACGCAGGGGTGCTAAAACATTATTGATTACCTCAAATGTAGACAACATAGCCCTCTTGCCCTGTAACCCTTCTATTGGGGGTCCGGGGAAGGGACATGTAGCCAGAGAGATAGATGCCCTGGGGGGAGAATTAGCCAAAATAACTGATAAATCCACTTTGCATATCAGGATGCTCAATACCAGTAAAGGGCCGGCAATGTGGGCCTTGCGTGCCCAAATTGATAAAAATAGATATAAGAAAGAAATGATTAGAACCATTCAAAATCAGGATAATTTATACCTGATTCAGGAAATGGTTACAGATTTATTAATAAGATACAACAACAAGATTGAAGGAGTTAGATTGCAAAGCGGGGTTCAATTCTTTTCTCCCACTGTTATTATCACAGCCGGAACTTTTCTAGACGGAAAAATCTATATTGGCAAAATCAGTTATAGTGCGGGCAGAGCGGGAGAAATTGCCTCTACTGACCTGGCAAAACAAATCAGGTCACTTGGATTTCTCACTACACGGTTGAATACCTGTACTCCTCCTCGTATTGATAAAAGAAGTATTAACTTTTCTAATCTAACGCAGCAAAAAAGTGCTGATGAGCCTCTTGCTTTTTCATATGAATCTGAAAAAAGAATTTATTCCAAACACACTGTATACAGCACGAGAACCAATACCAAAACTCAAGAGATAATTAAGGCAAATATTACTCAGGTCCCACTTGTTAATGGCACTATACAAAGCACAGCAACTCGTTATTGTCCTTCTATAGAAGATAAAATTGTTCGTTTTCCACACCATGAATCTCACCAAATATTTCTCGAACCGGAAAGTGAATCAACAGAAGAAATTTATCTGCAGGGATTTTTTACAAGCCTTCCTCCATCTGTACAACATCTGGCCTTGCAGACTATTCAGGGATTGGAAAATTGCCATATAGTCAGATATGGTTATGCTATTGAATATGATATTATCTTGCCACATCAATTGAAATACTCACTGGAAACAAAAATGATAAAAGGGCTGTTTCTGGCAGGCCAGATAAATGGAACATCCGGGTATGAAGAAGCTGCCGAACAGGGTTTAATTGCAGGAATTAATGCAGTTCAATTACTGGATAATAATGAGCCTTTTATTTTAGACCGTTCACAAGCCTATATTGCTGTTGAAATAGATGATTTGGTGACAAAAAGCATTACTGAACCATACAGATTAAGAACCGGGCTGGCTGAATATCGGTTGTTGCTTCGACAGGACAATGCTGACTTAAGATTAACCCCTTATGGATATAAATATGGCCTTATCTCTGAAGAGAGATATAGAGAATTCCAAAAAAAGAAAGAGGCAATTAATACTGAAATCAATCGTCTCCAGCAATTAAAAATATATCCTAATGAAGAAACAAATAAAAAAATAGAAATGTTAAACTCATCTCCCCTGCAAAAACCAATGGGTATGGCAGATTTATTAACAAGGCCGGAATTAACCTATTCTGCTTCTGGAATATTAGATCCGGACAGACCTGTGTTAAATCCAGATATTATTGAGCAAGTAGAAATTCAAATAAAGTATTCCGGGTATATTAAGCGGCAGGAAGAAGAAGTGAGAAGATTTAAGAAAAATGAAGATTATAAAATACCTGCTGATATTGATTACCAAAAATTATATGGTATTTCACATGAAGGGAAACAAAGATTCAGTGAAATAAGACCTGTTTCCCTTGGCCAGGCAAAAAGAATACCCGGGGTTACTCCTTCTGATATTACCGCCCTACTTATTCATCTGGAAAAAATAAAAAGAGCAAAAAGAAAAACTGATTAATTAATTATTCTGGACTATATTTTTTGCTGCCTGAAGAGTATTCTTCATGAGCATCATATTAGTAACCGGGCCTACTCCTCCTGGCACGGGTGTAATCCTGGATGCTATTTTAGATACTTCTTCAAAACTTACATCTCCTACCAGTTTCCCGTCAACTTCATTTGTTCCAACATCAATTACTACCGGATAGCTTTCAAGCATATCAGCTTTAATTAATTCAGCTTGTCCCACAGCTGCTACAATTATATCTGCTTTCCGGGTAAAATTAGCAAGATTGCCTGACCTTGAATGGCAAACAGTAACTGTTGCATTGGCGTCAGGATTTTTTAACAGCAAGATTAAAGCTAATGGCTTACCGACAATGCTGCTTCTGCCGACAATTACAACATGCTTTCCTTCTACTTTAATTTTTTCTCTTTTTAAAATCTCAAAAACTGCATAGGGGGTACAGGGTAAAAATGAGGGGTTGCCAATAGCCAATTTCCCCATATTTATAGGGTTAAAGCAATCTACATCTTTATCAGCAGATAATGCTTTTTGTATATTATTCTGGCTTATATGCCTGGGAAGAGGGGTCTGAATAATAATGCCATGGGTTTTATTATCATTATTTAATTGCTCTATTAAATTCAGTAATTCATTTTCTTTAGTTTGTGCAGACAAAGAGTATTTTTCAAATTGAAAACCCACTTTTTTACAAGTTTTTTCAATCATTCTAATGTAAAAAAGGGAGGCTGGGTCTTCGCCTAATATTACAACTGAGAGTTTGGGATAAATATTTGTTTTCTCAAAGAATTCCTCTGACTCTAATATCACTTCTTCTTGAATTTGCATTGAAATCGCTTTTCCATCTATAAGTTTATCTTTTTCCATTAAAATATATCTCCTTTGTTTTTACTGTATTAAGATTTAATTAAACGATATAGTTTCCAAATTATATATTTACAATACAATACAAGTATAAATTATTTGCATAAAAACATGTAACCTGCAATGAATTATCACGGCAGGTTACATTAGGATAATATTTAAATTAAAAAAATACGAAACCAATAATAGAACCACACTATTTATATTGATTGCTTTTCCTTTGGTTTGTCTTTATTTTGTTTTGCTTTCCGAAGATATTCTTTGATTATGGTTTTTGCTTCTTTTTCATCAATGTCAAAAACCGCTTTAATTTCACTTATTAATATTTTCTTTGCTCTTTCTAATAAGCTTTTCTCAGTAGCTGATAATGCATCTATTTTTTTTCGTTTATTATAATTTCGGACTACCTGTGCAACTCTTTTTAAATTACCACTGTCAACCATTTCCATTTGAGTTTTTATTCTTGATTTATAATCCTGTTCCATCTCATCCATATCATTAGCTAATATTTCTAAGACTTCAGGAATTTTATCTTTTGTTACAATTTTTCTTAATCCAATATCAAATGCTTTTCTAATAGGAATCATCAATGTCATCTGATTTATGGCTAAATCGAGAATATAATATTTCTCGTTCTTATTTAGAACATTTTTTTCTTCTATATTTGCAATGCTGCCTACCCCAAAGATAGGGTGAGCAACCTTATCTCCCTTTTTAAACATAGGTAACGAATAAGAATTCGTTGTCACCTCCAAAACATATCCTCCATAAAATCATCAAAGTACCTAAATATTAATGATACACCTGATTTATTATTAAGTCAAATCATAGGATTGTATTTAAGTACCCCAGTAAATTTTACACTAACAGTATATTTGCAATTATGGTTTATATATAATATAAGGTAATACATAACCATAGTTGCACTAAATTTGATCTTTGAAATATAAATTTATTAATTTAGCAATCTTTAAAACATTTAAGTTTAATTCTAAAATGACAATATGTCTTATTTAATAAGCTTTTTAGGTTCATCGTGTTATTGTTTACATTAAATAGAAACAGAAAAATATTTCTTAAGTGTTTACTAAAATATATGCTGCAATAAGCAGCTATTTTTATCCTTTGAATATACTTATTTATCAACAGTTTTTTAAGATTCTAAGTGCAACTT
>JAQVMU010000078.1 GCA_028703475.1 Atribacterota bacterium
TAAAAGAAGGCATTAAAAATAATTAATGCCTTCTTTATCTGCCTTAAAACTATTATTATAAGCTTACAATAATGAACCTTGCACAATAAAAATACTATTAATCAGTCATTAATTTAGATTTATAGCTTTCCCAAACATCTATTACTTCAGGGAAATCTATCTTCAGTCTCTTAATGTTGTCTAAAGTAGGAACCCCATTTTTATCCCATCCCTTTCTCTTATACACTGCATCGCATAATAACTCATATTGTTTTTCCCTGAAATCCCGCAAAACTTTTATTTTTTCTTCAATTGTTTTCCCTTTGACGAAAAATCCTGCCTTTTCTTCTAATTGCTTATCATATAATTCAGCTCTTGACTCATATTCTTTTTTAGTTACCGGTCCAACCGCACGATAGGGAATTTCATCATATTTTCTGGTTCCAAATCCCATTTTCAGATTGAAAAGCCTCTGGAAATTATGAACTGCTTCGGATTGAGCAATAAGGTCTTCGGCAGTAATTTTCTTGCCGGTTACCCCTTCAAATATCCAGCAATAATTTTCCACATGTTCCGGTATTTTTGCCGCATTAATTCCGGAATATTTCTTTTTATTATCAGCAGGCTCTATATCATTCCAGGGGAGTTTACATAGTCCTACTAATGAAAACCAGGTTCTAAATAAAGGAAAGTAAAACAATGCCTCCGCTTTATCCTCAAATGTTGGTATCTGTTTATTCACCTGATCCATAAAAATTAACCAGGATTCATCGTGCTGGGGTCCTTTATTGGCAATGCCATATCCACCCTGCTGGGCAAGAGATTCCTTGGTTACATATTCGGAAAATTCCATCCCCTTGCATTCCATTCCGATGTCATTTAAAAAATCCACATCAGCGTTGAAATTATCAACAAAGTACTTTTTACAACGGCGTACTCCCTGCCCTGCTATCTTGCCAAATCCTTTTCCCTGTGCAATTAGATGTATGAGTTCTAATAAATCACCACCATTGCCAAACCTTAAATCCAATCCACCGGTTTTTTCCTTATCAAGCATTCCATTTTCATAACATTCCATCAAAAAGGCAATAGTTGTGCTGATTCCAATAGTATCCAGGCCATAATGGTCACAATAAAAATTTGCTTCCAGAACTGTGTCCGGGTCAAAGCAACCACAATTTCCACCAATACCGGCAGCAGTCTCGTATTCAGGCCCATCTACTGTTACCTCTTCACCTTTTAAAGGTCCTGTTTTTAACTTAAATTTATCAACTGCATGGGAACAACGTAAATTACATCCTATCCAGCAGGAATCACCAGGTTGTTTCTGTGAAAAACGTTTTCTCCAGACATCATTACTTATTTTTGGAGCTTCCACATGTGAACCATACTGAAAATTATGAACCGGTAAACAATCATGCTCATTCATATGATTTAACAGATTGACTGTACCGGTTTCACGCATTCCATTTTGAATATGATCTAAAGACAGTATTTCTTTAGTTAGTCGCTGTCCAGCTTTTTTTAATAAATCAGGTTTTGCCGGATTATTGCTCTTACCACTAACTCCACTGTATTTTACTACTATAGCAGCTACTCTCTTGTCTCTTAATACCGTCCCTGTGCCACCGCGAGCTCCTTGCTTTTGGCGTACTTTTTTTCGACCACGGTCATACCAGCTGAAATTTAAAATACCTAAAAGTGAATTTTCTGCTCCCTGCCCGGCAGAAACAACACTGATATTGGTTTTATCTTCTTCATTTTCTGCAAAATATTCAGTCAGTTTTTCTGCTAAAATATAAGAATTTGTTTCTTTATAAGGATAAGTCTGTACTTTAATTTCTCCCTTATTTCCATCAATGAATATTATTACATCCTGTTCAGCCTTGCCTTGAATTTCTAAGACATCCCATCCCGAAAATTTTAAGAATGGAGCAAAATAGCCACCGGCATTGTTATCATTAGCACTGCCGGTTTCAGGAGAAATACTAACGACATGACTTTTACCACAACCTGAATATTGGGTAATTCCACAGATTGGACCTGTACAAAACACTAACTCATTTTCAGGGTCATCCCATTTTGTTTCTGGTGTCACCGCCTGCCAGAGGTACCATAAGCCATAACCACGGCCACCAATTAATACTTTTTTAATTTTTACCGGAATATCTTTAATTGTAGATTCTTTGCTGGATAGATTTATATAAAGCGTTTTATCTGTATAACCATTGTTTATATTTACCGGTTGATATTGGGTGGATATTAGAAATTTTTCTTCAGACATTTTATACCTCCCGAATATCATAATTATTTTTTAATCTTATCTAAAAATTAAAACTTTTGTTCTTTTTTATTCTTATCCCAAAAATGTTTCTGCAACAATTCCATTAAGTCTGGTTTTCCGATTTCCTGTAATTCATACTGTACCCTGACATATTTTTTATTAACCTTCATAACTCTACTCAAATCTATTGGTGTACCAATGATGATTATTTCAGCATCACTATTGTTAATAGTTGTTTCTAACTCTTTAATTTGCTTTTCTCCATAACCCATTGCCGGTAACAATGTACCAATTAGCGGATATTTTTGATAAGTATCTTTAATACTGCCTACAGCGAATGGTCTGGGATCAATTATTTCCCTGGCACCATATTTTTGAGCAGCTACCACACCTGCACCAAACTGCATTTCACCATGGGTTAAAGTCGGACCATCTTCAATAACAAGAACTCTTTTGCCCCTGATTATCTCTGGATTATCAACTTTTATAGGTGAAGCAGCTTCCACTAATATCGCTTTTGGAGATAATTCAAAAATATTTTTTCTTAGTTGTGAAATATTTTCTGAATTTGCAGTGTCTATCTTATTTATTACTGCAATGTCTGCCATTCTCAGGTTCACTGCTCCGGGATAATAAGTTTTTTCATGCCCAACCCGATGCGGATCAGTGACAACAATGTGTAAATCAGGCCGATAAAAAGGAATATCATTATTTCCACCATCCCATACAATGAAATCAGCCTCTTTTTCTGCCTGCTTTAAAATCTCACCATAATCCACACCTGCATAAACTAAATTACCCATATCAATATGAGGTTCATACTCTTCCCTTTCCTCAATAGTGCAATGGTATGAATTTAAATCATTATAAGTCTCGTACCGCTGCCAGATCTGTTTTCTTAAATCTCCGTAGGGCATCGGGTGTCTGATTACTGCAACCTTTTTACCCATATTCTTTAATATTTGAGCTACCTTCCGTGTAGTCTGGCTTTTTCCGCTTCCCGTTCTAGTTGCACAGACTGATACTACTGGTACTTTTGCCTTTAGCATAGTGTTTTTAGGACCCATTAGCTTAAAATCAGCACCTGCTGCTAGTACAATTGAAGCCCTTTCCATAACATACTGATGGGGTAAATCACTATAAGCCAGTATCACCTCATCTGCATTATATTTATTGATTAAATCTGGCAAATCATCTTCAGGGAAAATCGGTATCCCATCCGGGTATAGCTGTCCGCTTAGTTCTGAGGGGTATTTTCTTCCTGCGATATCAGGAATCTGAGTAGCAGTAAAGGCCATTACCTGGTACTGTGCATTATTACGAAAGAAAACATTGAAATTGTGGAAATCCCTTCCTGCAGCACCCATAATAATTATGTTCTTTTTTTCCAAAGCAATCACCTCTTATATATTTAAATATATAATAATTTTAATATTTATGGGATTATAAATCAATTTTCTTTATTTAACCTGAATCTATGTCTAAAATTAAAAATGATAATTGGCAATTGAGGATGTACAATACAGGATTCTATCGAATGAGTATTTGATGAGAATAAAGCGCATCTGCCTTAATTCTTTAGAAGGTCAGAAATCCCCTGAGATTAAGGCAGATGCTATAGGTGAACAATCAATTTATTATTCTTTTTCTTCTTCCAATACCTCTTTTAATGGAAATGTTATGCCCAATTGTTTTGCTGAAATAGAAGATAACATGTACACTAAAACATATACTAATACAATACCAATAATTATATCAATAATAACCGGTACTCCAATCCCAGCCAGTATATAGCAAAAAGCAGCAATCAAGGCAACAGTAATAGCATAAGGTATCTGTGTTCGGACATGATCAATGTGATCAGAACCGGCAAAGGTAGATGACATAACTGTGGTATCCGAAATCGGACTACAATGGTCTCCCATTACTGCACCGGTTAAAACACTGGAAATTACAATTGGCAGAGCTGCCCCTACACTGACTCCAAGCGGAATGACAATTGGTGTAACAATTGCCATGGTACCCCATGATGTACCTGTAGAAATAGCAATCAAAGCTGAAATAATAAAAGTCAATATCGGTAAAATTACCGGTGATAAAGAATCACCTAAGGCCCCAACAATAAAAGGAGCAGTTCCTAATTCATCACAAATGCTTCCGATAGACCATGCAGTTATTAAAACTAATGTTGCGTAAACCATCATCCGTGCTCCGCCCATAAAAGAATCCATAATTTCAGCAACACTGGCTATCTTTTGAACAATATACATAATCATCGCTACAATGAAGGATATTAATGTAGCTAATAAGATTGCAAACATGGAATCTGCATCAGAAATAGCCTGGGAAAATGATTCAGCTTCACTTCCGCCACCGGTAGTCCACATAAAATAGAAAGAAAGAATAACTAATAATGCTAAAGGGACCCAAAGATTTGCCGGTTTTAGAGAAGCTTTTTCAGCAACCTTTAATTCTGTAGTTCCGGATAATGGCCGGGAATCTTTTTCCCACAATTCCCCGGTTGTTCTTGCACGTATTTCAGCTTTCAGCATTGGTCCATAATCTCTACCGGTATAGGCGATAACCCCTACCATGATAATTGCCAGTATAGAATAGAAACTATAAGGAATACTGCTTAGCCATAAATAATATGGTGAAACTTCTACTCCAGCAGGAATAGAATCCCCGATTAATCCAACCTGATAGCCAATCCATGTTGAAATTAAAAAGATGGAAGACACTGGTGCAGCAGTGGAGTCTACAATATAAGCCAGCTTTTCTCTTGAAATATGATATTTGTCGGAAAGGGGTCGAAATAGGTTTCCAATAAAAGCAGAATTTGCATAGTCATCGATAAAGATAACGATACCACCTAACCAGGCAAATATTTGAGCCATCTTTGAATTATGAGCCTTCTTGGCTAAGGATTCTAAAAAAGCTTGTCCGCCACCTGAGAAGAAAATCATACCCATTAATCCGCCTACTACGAAGAAAAACAAAATAATACTGGCATTCCAGGAATCGGCAACTGATGATACAAGAGTTGTAGCCGTAGTATTGACACCTTCCCAGAAATTTCCATTATTCAAAATTGTAGCACCGGCCCAAACAGCAATAAACAAAGATATTAAAGCCTCACGTAAAACCAAACAAAGAGTGATAGCCAATACAGGTGGAACTAATGACCAGATACCATAGTTTACAGCCTCTTCCTCCTCCTGAGCAGCATAACCGGTTAAAAATAAAAACATCATAACCACAATTACAATAAATACTATTGTAAAACCCTTATTAAACCTGTTTATCCTAAACATTACTTTAAATAATTCCTTTCTTATTTTTTAATTAACTTATTGAAAAATGTTAAAAAATATAATTTCTTTTTAAATCAAATACTATATACCTCCTTCTTAAATTAGTTAAATATAAATTGTTTTAATTATTAAATTATTTTTTTGAATTTATTTTTATAATCACCATAAGGGGTTATAAAATAAAAAAAGCAATCAATAAGCGCCAGGCTCATCGATTGCTCTAAAATAATAACAAGCTTTCTTTTTACCCCCCTTTTATCTCTCCTCGATGAGATAGCGCACCATCAGAAACCGGGAGTAGTTTCTGATGACAGTACTATGATTGTTCACCATAGCCCCAGCCTGAAACTTAGAGCATCAGTATTCAGACTTCGGCGAAGACCCCTTTCCTGATAAATCATTGCTGCTCAGCTTATTATCAGTACTGTTGATTCTTCGCGCCTCTACCCCACTTCAGATAAAAAGTGAGGCAATTCAGTATTTGATTTTCTTCAAATTAACACAAACAATTAAGAAAGTCAACCCTGTAAAGTTTTTTACCTTATTTTCCTTTCTTTTTATATTCTATATATTTTTAAAGATATGGGAATTTATTATCTAAAATCCTTGATTAATGAAAAATCACCCTTCCTGGCAGCTTCTAAAACCGGAGCCATGTACTCATCAATCAATCCAGCATTAAGAGGAACAGGCATATTTTTTAATTTCATCTCTAATTGCGGATTTTTTGCAGAATTCAATGCTCTTTCAATATGTTTATTTGAAAATCCTGGTATATCTGTTAACTTATAAGGAGCACCTATGCTTTTATTAAAATCCACCAGACCTCTGGCAACTGCAATTCCAAGCTCTCTTCCCGAGAGTTTTTCAATATTCTTAGAAATAAGATTGTTTCTTTGTAATATTTCACCAATTACTTTTAGCTGTTTTTCAATTGCAGGTGCAAAAAAGACAGTATAATAAGGATTCATGATACCACATGCCCGACCATGACTGGTAATATCAACAAGAGAAAAACTGGTAAGATGAGCACCATTAGTGCCACCAACCATAATAGCATATCCACCCAAATCTGTAGCCAGGCCTAAAGCCTCCCTGGCTTCTAAATCTTCAGGGTTTTTAATTGCTTTTTTGGTGTTCTGAATAATTAATTCCAGGGCAGTTGCAGTAATCTCGCTTGTTAACTCAAATTTATCTTCTCCTGCTCCATAAAAGACCTCTAAAGTATGGGCTATACCATCCAAAGCCCCGTCAATTGTTAGAGACTCAGGCATACTTGTACTGACCGAATAATCAAATACCGGTCTCTGTGGTATGATTGCCTCATCAACAATTAATTTTTTCTGTCCTGCTATCGGATCGGTAACATTAGCATACTTGGTCAAATGTGCAGCTGAACTGGATGAAGTTTGTATCGCAATAAATGGCCATAATTTTTTCTTGGAATCTTTTAAAGCACTACTAACCAAACCTGTTCCAAAATAATCATCAATTTCAGGGCTGTGTAAACCAAGAGTCGCTAATACATTTGCCGCTTTAACACAGTCAATATTGCTGCCACCACCAAAGGCAATAATACAGTCAGGGTGATAATGCAGTAAATAACTTTCTACTCGATATACGTCTTCTCTGGGAGTATTCGGACTGGAACCAGGCACAATACGATTGCCTGCTAATTGAATATTGCTTTCTCTTAGATATTCAAGTATCTTTCCAGTTTCTTTTTTCTGATGAGTTTGATTTGCTACTAACAACACATTATTACCATACTCAGAAGCAAGTTTACCAATATTCTTTAAAACATTTAAACCATGGGAATAATTATTACCTTTAAATTTATCAATTAATTTATATGCTTTATCTTTTAACATATGTTTACTCCAATTAGCATTCCTGGTGTTAAATACCTTAATTTTATATTTCTTGTATT
>JAQVMU010000079.1 GCA_028703475.1 Atribacterota bacterium
ACACCTGGATAATAAGCCGTAAAAGAGTATAACGTGAAAAAACAAGCAAGAGATACAGGATAAAATTAGTAGTTGGTCGTTGGTCGTTAGTATTTAGTAGATAGTGAATTACTATTAATTCAGTAATAAGTAAAAAGTGATAAGTAATATAATTAACCAGTTTGCTGGTCTACCAGTCAAAAGAGTATAACGTATACCGTATAACGTAAAGAAAAACAAATTCACCACCCCCACCTTTATCCTCCCCCCTCGAAGGGGGAGGAATTTAAAGAAGATTGTCTTACCCTCAAGGGGGAGGAAATGAAAAGTGAAAATCCTGCTGCCCTCAGGGACAGGTTCAATGTTGTAATCATCCCTCAAGGGGGAGGAGATAAAAAGTGAGAAGGATACCATCAAGGAGCAGGAAATGTGAAAAGCACATCTCTATCTCAATCGAAGGAAATAAGAAGGGAAAATACTTCCAATATTCCTATCTTCCATTATTCCATCCCTGTACCCATACACATAATGATAATCTTTATCTAAAAACAAAAAACAATAAACCAAAAACATTTTTATATTTATTCCTTCCTTGAAAACTATATACCAAATGATGTACTTCACTAAAAAATTTATCCGAATATTCCCCTCTCCCCTCGGGGGGAGAGGGTCAGGGTGAGGGGGAGAAATAGTTTTTAGTTCTTAGTTTATTGTTTTCAGCAAAGATAAAATCAATAATGGGCAAATTTGTTTCAACAAAAGGAAAAATATTTAGTGATTTCTTTTCAGGATCTAAAAACAAAAAACAATAAACCAAAAACATTGTACTTATACTACCCATATTTTAATATTTTCTTTGACTTTATCTGATATTAATAATAGGATATATTATATTATTAAAGCTTCAGACGGAGTTAAATATGTGCCATTCACTTATACCAGATGTATACATCAGGAATGTACACCAGATTGATATTCAGAAATTACAAACAGAAAAAGGAATAAAAGGAATTATTATTGATCTTGATAATACCCTGGTACCATGGGGTAAAAAACATCTTGATAATAAAATAGTATCATGGATAAACCGGGTAAAAGACAGTGAATTAAAAATATGCATTGTTTCTAACAGCAATTCTTCTCATGTCAGCGAAATGGGTAAAATATTTGGTATACCTTTTTATTCAAGCAGATATAAGCCGCTAAAGGGCCCCTTTTTAGAGGCAATGAAAATTATGAATACAGACCACAGTAATACTGCAGTTATCGGTGACCAGATATTTACAGATGTATATGGAGGAAAACGTTTAGGACTATTTACTATTTTGGTTTTTCCAATTAAAAAACAGGATGCACTGGGCACTCGCCTGATATACAGGAAATTAGAACGAATAATCATGTCCTGCTGGTTTAAAGCGGGTAGAATTAAGATGATTGAAGGCAATTGGCCTGAATAAAAAAGTATATTTAAAAAGATTATCCTTGCATATTGGGTATAATAATTTTAAGATAATAATAACGGAAATATTTAAATAATTGTAAATACCTGTATTCAGTGGTAAAGGAGTCAATATGGCAGACAGGATTGTAAAGGAAAAAGGGATAACCGGTGAATTTTTATTAGATATATTAATAAGAAATAAGGTTATCGATAAAAAAGACATTGAGAAGATTCATCAAAGACAGCTTGAAAAAGGAAGTAATATTCAGAGTATTATTATTGGTATGGGTTTAATCGATAAAGATAAGATGATGAATATGATTTCTGAAGAAATAAGCATTCCTTATGTAAACCTGGACGGAAAAACATTTGATCCTTCTATTGTTGCTATGATTCCTGAAGATCTGTCACGCCAGCACGGCCTTGTTACAATCGGCAAGCAAAAAGACAAGCTTGTTGTTGCGATGGCAAATCCGCTGGATGTTTATACACAGGATGAAATTAAGATTAAACTTGGCTATGAAATCGAAACCCGACTTGCATACAGCGAAGATATAGCCAGAGTTTTGGATATGGTTTATGGTATCACAGAAGACTGGCAGCAAATGATGGGTGAGATAAAATCCCTTGCTGTTACTGCTGTTGAGGAAACTGCTGAAGAGATGGATATCTCAAAGAGTATCAGTCAGTCTCACGAAGCCCCGGTAGTTGCCCTGGTTAATCTTATAATGCTTCGTGCTATAAAGGAAGGCGCAAGTGATATACATATAGAACCCTATGGTGAAAAATCATTAAAGGTAAGATACCGTATAGATGGTGTTTTACATGATATAATGTCTCCCCCCAGAAATCTGCATATGGCAATTATTTCCCGTGTTAAAATAATGTCAAATATGAATATTGCTGAACGGCGATTACCACAGGATGGCAGGATTAAGGTACAGGTTCATGGCAGAGAGGTAAATTTTCGTGTTTCTACTATCCCGGCTGTGAATGGAGAAAGCGCTGTTCTCAGGATACTTGATCCGGCACAGATAATGCTGGATTTAAAATCAATCGGTTTTTCTAAACATAATCTAAAAAAATATCAGGAGCTTATAGAAAAACCAAATGGAATCTTATTAGTAACAGGTCCTACCGGCAGCGGTAAATCGACAACACTGTATGCAACTTTAAATATTCTAAATTCAGTAGAAAAGAAGATAATGACTATAGAAGATCCGGTTGAATATCGCTTAGACGGTGTTAACCAGTTACAGGCAAGACCTAAAATTGGCTTAACGTTTGCTGCCGGATTGCGCAGTTTTCTGCGCCAGGACCCGGATATAATGTTAGTCGGAGAAATCAGGGATAAAGAAACTGCTGATATTGCAATCCAGTCTGCGCTAACAGGACATCTGGTTTTAAGCACCCTTCATACAAATGATGCACCCAGTTCTATTGTTCGTTTGATTGATATGGGTATTGAGCCATTCTTAATTTCATCTTCAGTAATAGGAGTTATTGCTCAACGCCTGGTGCGAAAGATTTGTGATTATTGCAAGAAGGAAATCCCCGTAACCGATGAAATAAAAAAGGTCATGGAAGGGCTTAACATTAACCCTGATAAGATGAAGGTTTTTCATGGAGAAGGTTGTCAGCATTGTAAGGGAACAGGCTATAAGGGCAGAACTGCAATATTTGAACTAATGGTAATAAATGAAAATATCCGTGAAATGATTTATAGAAATGCTTCTTTAAATGAAATCAGACAGACCGCTATTGAGAAAAACGGAATGGTTACCCTAAGAGAAGACGGGTTTAGAAATATCATCAAAGGTATCACGACTGTAGAAGAAGTTGTCCGAACCACAAGCAGCTAATTGCAAGTATATCTGAAAGCAGAGGTTTTTAGTTTTTAGTTTTTAGTTTTCAGTGAATATTAGAGAATAATAATATAGCAATAATAGGTAAAATTATAATAAAAAATTAATAGATTATTATTTATTAAGATAAATCTAAAGAGCAAAACAATATGTCTGATTATAAAAAATTAAAAGTTTGGAAAAATGCCCATCGGTTTGCAATAGATATATACAACCTTACTAAAAATTATCCTGATGAAGAAAAGTTTGGAATGATAGCTCAAATAAGAAGATCTTCATTATCAATACCTACTAATATCGTAGAAGGGTGTGGGCAGAATGAAAATGGGAATTTAATTAGGTATTTAGGTATTGCAAAAGGTTCTGCTTTTGAATCGGAATACCATTTGTTATTATCAAAGGATTTGGGTTTTATTTCAGAAGAAAAATATACTATAATGAGTGAAAAGATAAAATATATTATTAGGATGCTTACAAAGCTTATTTATTCATTAAAAATGGTAGAAAACAATAAATGATGTAATAATAAAAAACAGTATGGTAAAATGTATTATATTAAAAAGATGTTTTTCTGATTTTTTAATTTTTTTAAAATTTTGAATTATTGTTTTTACTGAAAACTGAAAACAAAAAACTAAAAACTACTAATAATTAAGGAGGCAATTCCAGATGCCAACTTTCACTTATAAAGCAAGGGATAATACCGGAAAAGTATTTACCGGAACGTTAGAAGGGGACAACCGGGAAGTAGTTATTGACCGCCTTAGAGAAATGAAATATTTTATTATTTCAGTAGATAAAAAGGCAGGTGGTCTTTTATCAACAGAAATCACTCTTTTCCAAACTATAAAGATAAGGGATTTAGCCGTATTTTTTCGTCAGTTTGCCACAATGGTCAGTGCAGGCTTGACATTAGTAAATTGTCTGGAAATCCTTACTCAGCAAACGGAAAATAAGTTGTTAGCAAAGAAGATAGGAGATATTAAAAAAAATATCGAGCAGGGTGCTACTCTTACTGATGCATTTGCAGCACATCCGGAAACATTTTCTAAGCTGCAGATAAACATGATTAAAGCCGGAGAAATGGGCGGTGTCCTTGATGATATCCTGAACAGAATAGCAACCTTAATGGAAAAAGAATATGAATTAAGACAAAAAATAAAATCAGCTATGACATACCCGGGATTTGTAATGGGTGCAGCAGTGTTGATGGGAATTTTTATGCTTACCTTTATTCTTCCCCAGTTTGTTGGGGTATTCCAGCAGTTTGGCGGAAACCTTCCCTTTATTACCCAGATGTTAGTCAATTTTACCCAGTTGTTCAATCGGTACTGGTATGTCTTTTTGGCTGTTATTGTCGGATTGGTGTTTTTATTTATTTCATACAGTAAAACTAAAAACGGCCACAGAAATATTGATAAAATAAAACTGAAAATTCCTGTTTTTGGTAATCTTTTTCTAAAGACATCTATTAACCGTTTTACCCGTACATTAGGCACTCTGATACGCAGTGGTGTTCCTATTATTCAGTCATTAAAGGTTTCCTCAGAATCCATAGGCAATGATATTCTGGCAGAGGCAGTAGCAAACTCTGCTGATAGAATCAAAGAAGGACAGAGTATTTCCGCTCCCCTAAAGGAAAGCGGCGTTTTCCCACCTATGGTAACCCAGATGATAATGGTTGGAGAGGAAAGTGGAGAATTGGAGACCATGCTTCTCAATGTTTCAGAATTTTATGATCAGGAAGTTGAAAGAGCAGTAGAGCAACTGACTTCGGTAATTGAACCCATAATGATGGCATTCGTTGCCCTGGGTGTTGGAGGTATGGTTATTGCAATGTACCTGCCCATATTCAGTATGGTTGATTTGGTATAATAATTGATAATATTTTAAAGGAGTAGATTTAATTGTACAAGGAAAAGCAAATATACAATGAAGATAACAGTGGTAACAACCATAAAAGAAAAATTGAAGATTATATAGAATTACTGGAAAACACAGTTCATGAGTTTAAAAATTCCGGTGAAGATGAAAGTGACCTTATGCAGGCTGGTTATATTGGGTTGTTAAATTCTCTTCATATTTATGATGATATGGAAGACGAGGTTTTTCAAAAAAAATCAAAAAATCTCATAGCCGGTGAAATACGAAATTATATTAGAAGAAAATACAGCAAGGTAAAAATTCCTTTTTGGTTAAAAAAAATAAATGAATTAATAAACCAGCTGGTGGTTTCTTATAATAAAAAATATAAAAAGTTTCCTAATTACAAAGAGTTGTCTCAAATGTTAGGGATGACACCTGAAGGGCTTGAGGAGACACTTAAAGCCCGTGAATCAGTCTATAAGGTATCTATAGACAAAGAAAGAAGAACAAAAGATATAACAGAGTCTCCGGATACCGCTACAATTAAGAATGCATTAAGAAGAAAGGGAAAATGAATTACAGTGTTGGAGATAGTAAAAAGAATATAAATATAGATGAAGAAACTATTATCAGGTATCGCCCATTAGTCAAATCTATTGCTCATAAATATTATAATTCAGGAGAGCCTATTGAGGATTTAGAACAGATTGCCTACATCGGGTTAATAAATGCATTAAATCTATTTGAAGAAAAAAAGGGAGTAAAGTTTGAAACATATGCTACCTGGCTGATAAATGGAGAAATACGCCATTATATCCGGGACAAGCATACTATTGTGAATATACCTCACTGGGTAAAAGAGTATAATAGGAAAATAGATAAATTTACTACAAAGTTCAGGAAAAAGTTTAATAGGTTTCCCTCGATTGAGGAAATTTCAGAACATTTCAATATTACCGAAGAAGGTATAAAAGAAATATTAAAAGGTCGTGATTCAGTACAGGTAGTTTCCCTGGATAGTAAGTTGCGCAATGGCGAATATGAAAACATGCCAATGTTAGATCAAGTCAAAAGTAAAGATTATCAATCTTTTAGGCTGCCGGTAGAAGATATTATCCAGTTAAAAAAAGCATTCAGCGGTCTCAAAAAAATCCAGCAGGATGTTATTTATTACCTGTTTGTAAGGGATTTTACCCAGACCAGTACTGCAAAAGAACTTGGTCTCACACAAAGGCAGGTATCCCGGGTAAAACAAGCAGCATTGGAAGAAATGAAAAAAAATTTTTAGATATAGAAGGAGCCATATAAAATGTTAGGGAAAAAGACTGTAGTCAGGTTTAATGACGGTAAAGTCCTGAAGGGGTTTACCACAGATTTTCATCCGAACAATAATATTTTCCACATACAACCTGTTAAACATGATGAGGTTGGACAAGGGGAACCACAGGTAGAGGTTGATATGAATGATATAAAAGCAGTCTTCTTTGTAAAGGATTTTCTGGGTAATAAAGAGTACAAGAAAGTGAGAACATTTGAAGGGTATGATAAAGCTCCTCTCTCTCAGCGCAAAATTATTATTATTTTTAAAGACGGAGAAAACTTTTACGGAACTACCCATAGCTATTCACCTGAACGTAACGGTTTTTTTGTTTTTCCGATAGACGAGCAGGATAATAGTGACCGCGTATTTGTTCCATCCACCTCGCTTCAAAAAGTCCATGTAAAAAAGTTCAACAGCGAAGACTTCGACATTTATCTGTATGAAAATTAATACCGTATACCGTATTAAGTATATCGTATATCGTAAAAGATATTAAAATATTGAAAAAATTAAATATAACAATAAAGGCAATCCTATACTTAAGTTGCACTTAGAATCTTATAAAACTGTTGATAAATAAGTATATTCAAAGGATAAAAATAGGTGTTTATTGCAGCATAAATTTTTAGTAAACATT
>JAQVMU010000080.1 GCA_028703475.1 Atribacterota bacterium
CATTTTGGACAGGGAAAAATACCCTCTTCCATATCTTTAATCGAGGTAGTAACCTCAAATACATTCTGACAATCCTGACATTTATAATTGTAATTGGGCATGGATATCAGTCCTCCTTTCTGCTGTAGATATTTTCATTTTCAACTGTTAAAATATTTTACATAAATTAAGATAATTTAGCAACAGGCATCTATGGATTTGATTTATTAATTTTTCCAATTATTAAATAAAAAGTTTGACATTGATGATATTATAATACATATAATAACTGATATTATAAGCAGATACCAAATTATGAATTTGTTAGGAGAAAAAAATAATGTTTAGTTTTAAAACATTGCCAGAAATGCTTCAAGAAAGCGTAAAAAAACATGGGGAAAAACCTGCATTTAAAGTTAAAGAACAAGGAAGGTTCATCCCGGTTACTTATAAGGAACTATATCAGAAGATAAAATCTTTTGGAACCGGATTACTGGAAATCGGTATAAAAGAATTAGACCATGTCGGACTGATAAGTGAAAACCGATTGGAATGGATTATCTCGGATCTTGCAATAATACATCTCAGAGCTGCTGATGTTCCCTGCAGCGGTGGTAGCTCTCCAAAAGATATATATTTTAAGCTTAGCCACTCTGATTCCACAGCAGCTATACTGGAAGGAGAGAAGCAGTTCATCAATTTCCTGCAGATGCCGAAGGCATTGCCAGAAATAAAAAATATAATTTTGCTTGATAAAATAAATCTTTTTTGTGAAATAGCGGAGGCTCCGGAATGGGCAATCCCAATCGATTTTGTCGAAAATAATAAAATAAGCAAAATTTTTGAAAAAACATTAAACAGTTTTATCAGACATCAAAATACTGCTTTATTCTTATCACCAAAGGCTAAAAATTTTTTAGAAAATTATCTGGAAAATAATCAGCAAGTATTAAATAAATTAAAGGGTAAACTTCCTGCTGCTTTTTTCAAAGAAACCCTAATGCAAAGGATATATACTGTTGACAAAGGTTTTAACCAGCAAAAATCTTTTAAAATTTATTCTTTTGATTATATCTCACAAAAGGGCCAGAAACTTTTAGAAAAGGGAAATAATAAATTTGAAGAAATAGCTAAAAGCGTCAGGGAAGATGATCTGGTAACAATCATTTATACATCCGGTACAACAGCGGACCCAAAAGGTGTTATGCTGGTTCATTCCAATTTTGTTCATAATGTTCGGGTAATGCCTCCTGTTCAAGATATTAATGGAAATGACAGGTTTTTATCAGTCCTGCCTTCCTGGCATATCTTTGAAAGAACGGCAGAATACCTTTCCTTAACCGTTGGTGCATCAACCGCCTACAGCAAGCCTTTTAAACAAATACTTCTTCCTGACCTTGCGGATGAAAAACCAACCATAATGACCAGTGTACCAAGAATATGGGAAAGTGTTTATCAGGGAGCTATGGCAAAAGCCAATAAAGGAAGTTCTTTTCAAAAAAAAGTATTCGACTGGGCCTTTAAAGTGGGGACAAAGTATAAAGAAGCAGAAAAAATTGCCAATAATGAAATTCCATTATTTGACAGATTGGAATTTAGTCCTGAAGAAAGAAAAAAAGCCAGAAAGACTATGGCTATGTTAGGATGGCAATACAAGCTCGCCGACAAGCTGGTCTACAAAAAAATCAAGGAAGTTGCCGGAGGTAAGCTGAGATTTGCCATCAGTGGTGGAGGAGCATTACCGGATAATGTAGATAAATTCTTTGATATAGCCGGAATTCTGGTCTGTGAAGGTTATGGACTAACTGAAACTTCCCCGGTCTTATCTGCCAGGAATCCCAATGCCCGAATCATATCTACCGTGGGGACAACCATGCCCGAGGCTGAAATAAAAATAGTTAATAAGGATAACCTGAAAAAAGAAATACCCAATGGCCAAACCGGTGTAGTTCTGACTAAAGGTCCGATGGTTATGAGAGGTTATTACAAAAATGAACAGAAGACTGCTGAGGTTATCCAGGATGGCTGGTTTAATACCGGAGATCTGGGAAGAAAGACAAAAAACGGTAAATATTTGCAATTAGTAGGCAGATCAAAAGATACCATAGTCTTAAGAGGTGGGGAGAATGTTGAACCCCAGCCTCTGGAAGAAAAATTACTGGAGAGTGAACTTATTAACATGGCTGTGGTAGTAGGCCAGGATAAACCTCGCCTGGGGGTACTCATTGTTCCAAATTTTGAAACTTTAAAGGCTTTTTGGGAGAAGGAAAAAACTAAAATTGAAAACATCAGTGATTATTTAAAAGATCCTAAAACTATTTCTCTTTTCCAGCAGGAAGTCAGAAGACTAATATCCAGAGAAAACGGCTTTAATCCATATGAAACAGTTATGGGATTAGCTTTATGTTCACGGGAATTTAGTGTAGAAACAGGAGAGTTAACTGAAACCCTAAAAGTAAAAAGATTTGAAATCCATAAAAAATTTGAAGAGATTATTAATAAAATCTGCGGATAGATAAAACAATCAAATAGTTCAGACTATAAGTTTTTTATTCAAGTAGTCAACAAAACTCCGAGATTAAAAGCTTTATCAAGGAGTTTTGTTGACTTTCTAACCCCTTCTCCGGAATCTGATTCAGTAGCAATCAATGTATCAACCAATTCAATATTGGCAAAATACTTACACCATATTCTAATAGATGCCAGTGCATGCTCAGGATTTCTGGAAATGTTAGCTACCCAGACAAAGATGGCTTTCTTTTTTTTCTTAATCCTGGGCTTAAAGACCAATTTGCCGTTTGGCTGGGTAATAATCTCTGCCAGACAGTTTGATCTATCTATCATAAGCTTGAGCTGGGCACTGAAAGATGCAAAATAAGCAGGTGCACCAATAACCAGGGCATCAGCGCTTTCAAGGATACTATAAATTTTATCCATCCCGTCATGAAAAAAACAATATTCAGGAGAGGGAAATTTTTCACAAGCCTGGCAGGGCAGAATATCCAGATCATTAAGGTAAATTTTTTCTGTCCTGGCGCCAGAAGTTTGAGCTCCTTCCAGGGCTTTTGTTACCAGAGTATCCGTATTCATACCCTTCCTGGGACTGCCTATAATACCCACTACCTTTAAATTATTACTCATTTTTCTTATTGCTCCTTCATAAGATTATTACAATTTATTATAAATCTCTTTAATTACCGGAACAGTAATATTATTTTCTTCCGCCATACGGATTAAAGTGCCACCGAAAATATCTCCCTCGTGCCGAGCATTACCTTTTTCATAATCTCTCTGGAAAGATGTTTTGGTCTCATAGGGAAAACCTTGTGCTTTTTTAATTGTCTCCTCAACTATGTTTTCTGCGAAATCTACATTTTTTGCATTTCCGATTAAAATTACTTCATTCATAATTTCCTCTGTTAAAGTCCTTAGCTTCTCATCTCCCAGAACTTCTCCAATTGTTTTTCCTGCATAAGCAGTTACCAGGCTGAATGGTGCAATAAAAATATATTTTTCCCATATTGCCGGATATGGATTTTCAAACCAGGAAGCCTTTATTCCTATTTGTTTGAAATATTCAGCAATTGGCTGATAGTTATACTTCTGATATTCAGGATCTTTACCAAATACAATTTGCCCTTCCTGCCCCTTCTGTCTGACTGTTCCCGGTATTTCGATACTGGAAGATACGTAAACCGCAGCCGGTGTAACTATTGCCTTCTGTAATTTTTCCCGAATTCTTTCATAAATATCAACCCCATTTAATAAAGGAATAATTATAGTATGAGACGAGACATTTTTTGATATGGCAGAAACTGCATTTTCTAAATCATATCCCTTTACACAGAGTAAATACAAATCAGGAGTTGGAATTCTTCTTATATTATCTGTAGCAATATTGGGAAAGCAATTGAATTCATCGTTATCCGTTATAAGCTTAAGTCCATGCTCCTGAACATATTTCAGGTGTTCTCCGCGACCTATGAAATATACTTCCATATCATTCAGATTTTCAGTATTAATTTTATGTGCTATCCTGCCACCAAAATAACCTCCGACTCCACCGATACCATATACACATACATTTTTAATTTCTTTTGACATATTTTCCTCCCACTTGCCTTAATAATTATTATTAACTCATAATATAGAGATAATGGCATCATAAAATCTAAAAATAATATGAATTTAATACTTTATAAACTGGATTACTTTATTGTTATTATAATAACATAATTTAAAATATTTTTATTTAGAGATTTTGGGAAGAATAAGACACCTTTTCATTTGTATAATATTATTGAGTCTGACAATTAAAATAATATCTGATAATTTCCTTCTGTTATTAAAAGTTATTTAATAAAATTGTCTTATTAGTTGAAATAAAAATATCGATGTTTTTCTCAATATTTGAAGCTATTTAAATGTAAAAACCCTTAGAGAGAGAAAAAATATTTTTGCTATAGTCCTGAGTTTAGCAAAGCATGATCCCATAATAGTCTATATGTACCATCATATTTTCTTGCCCCATAGTCAGTAAAAAGGGGGGTATCTCTATAAATAAAATAGAAGGCTTTTTTTATTCCTGAGTCTTTTATATAATCAATCATCTCTTTTAAGGCTACAGCCTGTATTTTTTCATCAGTAGAGTAATCATCCAGGGAAGACCAGCTTATATTAAACTCTGTTATATAAGTACTTTCGACTCCAAAGCCATTTACCATTTTAGTTATAATTCTTTTCCAGTCGTTGTTATAATTGTCATTTCCGCCCCTGTACATATTAAAGGCTAAAATATCAATATCACCCTTTCCAACCATTATCCAATAATCTATATAATCGGTAAAACAGGTATAGCTTATTTTCCCGTTGGTGAATATTGTTTTCACTTCACTTGCTATAGATTTTAGATTCTCAATCATTTGCACTGCAGTTAATGTAGTGCCATCAACATGCCATTCCTCTTCATTTCCTATTTGGAACTCATAAACTCCATTACTCTGTGCCCATTGGGCAGCATCCAATATAGCCTGCCTGAAATTTGGCCAGCTTTCTTCTGTAATTAAAAAATCTGTATTGTTATGAGAATTTGAAGAAACTCCCCAGACTACTTTGGCTCCTTTGGCAACTGCTACCTGAACTGCTGACTTGGAATCTGTTAACAATTTATCGTTTTGATAATCGGGAATATCTATTCTTAGCTCAGTAAAACCATTAGTCAATAGTATATCTATATCCTTGTTAAATCTTCGAATAGAAAAATTGCTGAATAAACACATGCCCAAACCAGGCCATTTTGTGGTAATTGTGTTGATTGTTTCTACAGTCTTTGTTTCACTATTGTTGGGTGTTTTTTCTAAAACATTTAAATTATCAACAGTAAGCTCACACGCATATATAATGGCTGGATAAAAAGTTATTATTAAAAGAATAAAATATAGAAATAAGATTATGACTGCCTTTTTCATGATGATATTCTATTATATATCCTGAAAAAAAACAATCATAATCTTTCGTTATCAAACAACTGCTCTTAAAAAATTAAACGATTACTATCAATGATAGATTTAGTACAATGATGTTGTTTCAGCTCTTGTATTTATACCAGCTAACCTTATAGTATCAGAATTAAGAAGTGCCTCATTCCATATTAATGTCCTATAAGTTCCATCTTCTTTTAATACACCATAGTCATCATGTCTGAAACAGAAATAAACAGCTCTTTTTATTCCTTTGTTTTTAATATATTCAATCATATCGAAAATCGCCTCAGCCTGCTCTGCTTCGCTTGTTGAGTAGTCTGTCAGAGATTGCCAGCTCACATTAAATTCAGTCAAATAAACGTTATTAACTCCAAAGGCGTTAATCAAAATATCCAGCAGTCCTTTCCAATAATCACTATAATTTCCATTTCCACCCATATACAGGTTTGATGCGATAATGTCTATGTCACCCTTTCCGGCATTAGCCCAATCCTGACTGAATTCCGGAAAACAGGAATAACTTATCTTTCCATTGGTAAAGATTTTCTGGACTTCAGTTGCTACAGATTTTAAATTTTGGATTATTTGATTTGCAGTCATTGTAGTACCGTCAATATGCCATTCTTCTTCATTCCCTAATTGGAATTCATATACTCCATTATTCTGTGCCCATTGTGCAGCATCTAATATAGCCTGTCTGAAGTTTGGCCAATTAGAATTTGTAATTGTAGTCCCGTTTGATGAAACTCCCCAGATTACCTTTGCTCCTTTAGCAACTGCGGTTTGTACAGCAGATTTAGACTGACTCAACCAGGTAGAGTTTGTGTAGGTTGGTATATCAATGCGTAAGTATTCAAAACCATTATCTAATAACATATCTATATAGCCGGTATTATGGTAGTATATCCCCATGCCCAAACCATCCCACTTATCTGTAAATATTAAATCGTCGTCATTATTGTCATCGATAATGGTATAAGATTTGCTGACCTTAAATGATAAATTGCCTGCTTTGTCATATATTGTACCGGCAGGCAGGGTTATTGTTTTTGTACCAGCCGAACTGGTATCAATATTTATTGAACCTGAAGAAGGAGAAACAACTCCTGACAGATTATCTGTTGCAGTCCATGATGCTGTCACAATTTCATTTAATTCATATTCACCCGTGCCGGGTAATGTTATAACTATTACCGGTGGTGTCTTATCTATATTAATACCGGAAACAGTTACCGGATCAGCAACATTACCAGCTGCATCTATACATTCACCGGTACTGGTTACTGACTGATCTTTTCCTTCTGTAGTTACAGTAGCACCTTTTACGGTATTAGTAACAATTCCGGAGGCATCTTCCCCTACATCCTCACAGGTAAATATTACTGTTACATCAGTATTATTCCAACCGGAAGGATTAGGCAGAGGATCCCTTGAACCGGTAATTACAGGTTTAATGGTATCCTCT
>JAQVMU010000081.1 GCA_028703475.1 Atribacterota bacterium
CCTAACGGCTCTCGAAAAAGCAATTCTATATTCGGATCATTAAATGATTTTTCAATATATTTATGCAAAAGCTTAAAGGTCTTTTTATTGGGGCGAACAAATTTTGTATTCTCATTATACCCGCTGTTAATAGTTCCCCCGGTAAAGAGAAATAGAATTTTCTTTTTCTTTGCCATCTTCCCTATCCTGCCTTGTCATTCTGTATTTTCTTTAAGGCTGATATGTCTGACATATTCCCTTATTGTGGCCACGATTCTTTAATAATTCTTTTTGGAATGCGTGTCCTGACTGTTTTCAGCGGATTGACAACCTGGCTTATCTTTAAATCAGTTGCAATGCTTGCCAGCATATATGCCTCAGACCAGCTTACCATACTTTGTTCCTGTATAAATTGTACAACTTTTTCAGTATTAAATCGAATAGCTTCTTCTAAGGTATCTGCACTATTAATAAGATAATAGTTGTCTTTGCTTTCCAGTACAGGATGAGTTAAGCATTTATTTTTAATTACATCTATTTTAATAATTATTTCTGCCCGAATCTCTACTCCGGTTCCGCAAACTTCTCCGTCTCCCATAACCGCATGGACGTCTCCCAGGGATAAATTAGCCCCTGAAACAAAGACAGGAAAATATATTTTTGAACCTTGTACAATATCCACTGTATCCATATTTCCACCATGATAGCCCGGGCTTCCGCATGGAACTCCTTCACCTTCAGGAGCAACACCAATCACACCTATCATTGGGCGTACAGGTAGGGAGATATTATTAAATTTTACCATTCCATCGGCTATAGGAACAATTTTTGTTACCGCTTTTTCCACCCGACTTCCCAATGGTCCCCACCCCGGATACAACTCAACTGCTCCCTGTGAATCCAGTGTTATCTTTTCAATAGTCACTGCCAGGATATCTCCCGGTTGACAGTCATTCAGAGCAATAGGTCCTGTTGCTGGATTGACCCGGGAATAATCAAAGTCATCATTTAATACATCACTATCCTTAACAATCTGATGGCTGAAACAATCTTCAGTCTCCACAAAAATCTTCTCACCAGCATCAACAGTCAGTACAGGTGTATTTTTTTTATCCATAGCAAAAACAACCTGGTCACGGGTAATTTTTTTCATTTTTTCATACCTCACTTTTCGATTCTCTCTGGCGAATTTCTGAATCTCCTGAAAATGGAATCAAAGCTGAATTCCTTGCCACGCATGATGCCATCAGGACGGTAAATCATAATTATTATTATAATAATTGCCATCAGCAGGTTGACCAATCCATACATGGGAGGAATATTTTGACCAAACAATACAAATCCTTCCTGTATAGGCGCGGCAGCCTGGGTGAATAATGTAACAATTGTGGCTCCTAATATAGCTCCGGAGATAGTCCCAATACCCCCTATTGCCAGCATGGCAATCAGTTCAAATACAAACATCAGGTTAAATGCCTGTGGATTGATACATTGGATTAAATGAACCCACAATACTCCTCCAATAGCAACTATAAAACTTCCTATAATAAAAGAATATATCTTATAGCGTACAATATCAACACCCATCACTGCAGCCAGCCGCTGGTCTTTAGAAATAGATATCAGGGCTCGGCCATACTTGGAATGCATCAGCCTCCAGACGAAGATAACTGTTAATAAAAGAATACCGTATATCCACCATGAATCCGTGTAAGAAGGAACATTTCTTAATCCGTGAGAACCCTGGGTATAGTCATGCATATTCTCCGCCAGGTTAGCAATTACAAGATTGATTCCCATGGAAGCCAGGATAAAGTAATGACCTCTCAGCCGGAAGGCAGGTAATACCAGTACCACACTGGTTACAACTCCCAATACTGCACCTATCAGCATAGCAGGCAAAAAAGGTAATTGGGCTTGTTCCAGCCACATGGGTAGATGCAAAGCTGCCTCTTTGTAAGAGATTGGCATGGTAAACATTATGGATGTGTAGGCGGCTACCAGCATTATGCCACCAAAACCCAGGGAAAATATATTAGTATAGCCATTGGTAATATTTACTCCGATAGCAATAATTGAATTTATTCCAACCAGTCTGACTAACTGCAGATTAAACCCGCCTAAAAATGTCTCAGCCAAATACAATAAAACACCGATAATAGCAATTATTAATAAAGAAACACTTAATTTTGTTGAGTTCATCTTCTATTCCCCCCATGTTCCTTCATATTTGACATTAGGGCGGAATAAGCCGGTCGGCTTCAGGAATAAAATCAAAAACAGTAATCCCCATACAAAGATTGGACGCAGTGCTGAAAGATGTGAAGGCAGGAAGGCAACAAATAATATTTCACCAATACCCACAATAAAACCACCAATCATGGCACCGGGAACATTGCCTATACCTCCAATAACCGCTCCGATAAACCCTTCTAATCCAGGGGTAAAACCCATACTGGGTTGGACAATGCCGAAATTTAAACCATACTGAATTGCAGATACCCCAGCCAGTGCTGAACCGATTATAAATGTAGTGACGATTATCCTGTTGGTATTCACACCCATTACTTCTGCAATCTTAATGTTGTAAGATACTGCACGCATTGCAATTCCAACTTTGGTATATTTGATTAAGTAAGTAATAATCAACATTACTACAATGGTTACTATAAACATGACCAAATCCCTGTTGCTGAAGACAATTTGGCCTACCATCTGCATACCTCTAAGAGCTTGAGGTGCCGGAAATGCCCTGCCCTGGTCTCCAAAAATCATCATAAATAGATAACGGAGCCCTAAAGAGGCTCCAAATGAAGCAATAAAGACAGCTACTATAGGTGCTTTATTTCTGATACATGGCCTGTAGACAAGATAATATAGTAAAAGTCCTGTTACCACTGAGGCAAGGACTGCACCTATAACACCTATTAAGAATGAAAACTGATAAAAAGTTACAAGGATATAACAGGTAAAGGCACCTATCATAAATATTTCACCATGCGCAAAATTTATAAGTCCTAAAATTCCATAAATCATTGTATAACCTATGGCCAAAAATCCAATAACACTTCCATAGATTAACGAATTAACAACTTGTTGTAAAAGATATAAGCCCATTCTTGATCTCCTTTGATGTTACTCTCAACATTAGTAGATTTAAGCTACACCCAGATAAGTATTTTTGATATAATCATTTTTCAATAATTCTTTGCTGTCACCTTCAAGCCGTATTTGACCTTTTTCCATAATGTAAGAATGCCTGGATATCTCTAAAGCCAGATCGCTGTTTTGTTCTACCAGCAAAATAGGTGTTCCAGACTGGTTTATTTCAAGAATTTTTTCAAATATATGGTCAACAATTATAGGAGCCAATCCCAGGGAAGGCTCATCCAATAAAATAAGTTTTGGTGACGGCATAATAGCCCTGGCTATTGCCAGCATTTGCTGTTCTCCTCCGCTTAAGGAAGAAGCAATCTGATTTTTTCTTTCATACAACTTGGGAAATAATTCATAAACCCATTCAAGTCTGTTTTTCATTTCTTTGTGATTTTGAATCAGATACCCGCCTATACGTAAATTCTCATATACGGAGAGATTGCCAAATAACTCCCTTCCCTCAGGGGAATATGAAATGCCGGAACTTGCAATTTTGTGAGAAGGAAATTTATTAATATCCTTTCCGTCAAACATTATCGAACCGCTTTTAGGTCTGATAATACCCATGATACATCTTAAAGTTGTTGTTTTGCCAACTCCATTAGAGCCAATTAATGATACAATCTCTCCCTTATCCACATGTATATTTATTTTATGAAGAACATTACTTTCGCCATATCCTGCTGTTATATCTTTGATTTCCAATAACAAAATAATTACCTCCTATTTCTTAGCCCTGAATGAATTTTTTCCTAAATACGCCATAATAACATCTTCATTATTCTGGACTTCATCGGGGGTTCCCTGGGCAATAACCTTGCCATTATCCATTACTGTTATCCTCTCACTTACCGACATTACCAGTCGCATATCATGTTCAACAATAATTACACTGAACCCAATTTTTTCTTTTATATCCATGACCATTTTGATGATTTCATCTGCTTCTGTCGGGGTTAGACCTGCGGTAGGTTCATCCAGTAATAACACTTTAGGATTATAGGCAACAGCCCTGACAATCTCTACTTTTCGTTGTATACCATAAGCCAGATCTGATACATTGGTATGGCGATATTCGGTCAGATTAAATGTATTAATCATTTGTTCAATTTTTGCATTCATTTCTTTTTCCTGTTGCTGGTATACCTGACTGGTTAATATGGCACTGGGGAAAGAGTAGGTCAGATAATTATGGAAAACGGCTCTGATGTTTTCTATTACGTTCATCCCATGCAATAATCGTATATTTTGAAAAGTCCGCACAATTCCTCTGGCAGAGATCAAGTGTGGAGGGAGATTTGTTACATTATCACCCTGGAAAATAATATTTCCGCTATCTGACTTTAAGACACCGGTTAATAAATTAAAGACTGTGGTCTTCCCTGCTCCATTTGGGCCTATTAAACTGACAAATGCTCCTTTTTCCAGCTCGAAATTAAAATCTGAAACAGCAGTAAGTCCACCAAATCTCTTGGTTAAATTCTTTACTTCTAAATCTAAATTATTATTTTTATTACTGTTACTAAGAGTTTGACTGTTTCTTGTATCATTCATATCACCCTCACTATTATTGAATAAGAACCAGGGCACAAATGATAAAACATTTGTGCCCTTTGTTGTTTTTTTTAATTACATATTTTAGTTAAATATATCTTCCGGGTCCAAACTATCAAGGAATATCAATTCCTGATTCTGTACAGCTTTAAATACAACAGTCTTTAAAGGAACGCGTGGATATTCAGCTGTTTCTGGATCTGGATAAGAAATAGGGGCAGTTGTAGTTGTAAAAACATCTTTGGCCTGCAAGGCATCACGTATTGCTGTTCTCTTTCCGGCTAAGTCCAGAGAATCCCATGTTTCTTTTCCGATAGAATCAATAGCTTCCATTATCAATCTTAAGGCATCATAACCTAAAGCCTCAAATCCACCCGGTGTTTCGTTATATTCTTTTGTAAATTCATCGACAAAATGTTTAGCGTTCTCAGTTAACGGATGGTCTCCTGCAAATTGAGTAGAAATAATCGAACCTTCAACTGCATCACCACCAACCTCAATAATTGTTACATCATCAGCTCCGTCGCCAAACATAAATGGCAATTCAATTCCCATATCTCTTGCCTGCATTGCAATTTTAGGAGCATCAGGAGGTAATGGTGGGGTAATAATTAAGCCATCAATTGGGTCTTTGGCAAATTTGATTCTGGTTAACTGTGCTGAATAGTTCACATCACCGGTTTGGTATATTTCCTGCATCACGATTGAATCAGGGTCACCAGTAATCTCTTTAAAACTTTCCATAAAAACTTCAGACAGGTAGGTGCTGTAAGCACTGGCATTATCCCACATGATAGCAACTTTTTCCCAGCCTAATACATCAAAGGCATATTTTGCCATTGCCCGACCCTGGATATTGTCTCCAAAGGCTGCCATGAATACATAGTCACCGATTCTGGTTTGAGTAGGAGTGGTAGCACTACCGACTACTAAAACAGTCTGATGATCCTGTAAAACAGGACCCATGGCTGAAGTAAAGGAGTCGTCAGTAGAGCCGGCAACAGCCACAACCTTGATATCTTCGCTTAAACGTTTGGCTGCATTAGAGATAACGTCTAATTTTCCCTGTCCATCTATATTATGCAATTCAACAGGGTACCCAAATATTCCGCCTTCATCATTAACAAGTTTAACGGCAAGTCTGGCGCCTTTTAACTGCATCTGGCAGGATGTAGCACCAATCCCGATTGAATCCCAAATTGAACCTATAACAATTTTATTGTCCTGGGCAAAAACCATTCCGCTGGTAAAAATTAGCATTACAACTAAACTAATAACTACATATAGTACTTTATTTATTTTCATTAAAATATCCTCCATTTCATTTAGTAGTTTTATAATATTTTTAAATACATTATTTCTCTCAGTATCCCTCCTCTCTTTTTGACAGCTAAATCACTAACCAATCCGGATTATTGAAATAATAATTCAAAATAAAAACATAGAATTTAACAAAATGGCATAATATTTTCTGCAAATTTGAGTAATATTATTCAGGAATTTATACATGAATTTCATATAAATATATCACTACTCAGAGATAATAGTCAATTATCAGCGAACATTTTAGTGCAGAAAATATTCCCTGCCAGCATGCTGGTTACCCGATTTACCAATTGACCGGTTTGCCCTTTTACCCATTAAAAAAACTTTACAGCTCGCTGTTTTCAGAAAAAAAATATACCTAAACATATATTTTGCAGTTTTGCAGTTTTGCAGTTTTGCGTAAAATTATTTACTTCTTAGGACTAAATAAATAAGATTACCGTGCAGTTAAATATCTGCTCACAATGGAATAATCGTATATAATAAAAACTATAACTTATATTGTTAAATCTTTGATTAAGGTTTTAATCACAATACCTAAATGCCTATGAGAAAAATAAGACAATTTTTATTTTTAATGTTTATTATTGCCCTATTCAGCATCACTGTTGTTGGGGAAAGCAGTGATAT
>JAQVMU010000082.1 GCA_028703475.1 Atribacterota bacterium
CCTCCACCCGGTGCGTCTATTACAAAATTTGGTACAGCAAAACCACTGGTATGACCGATTAATGATTCTATGATTTCCATTCCTTTACCTACCGGTGTCCTGAAATGAGAAAGTCCTTGTGATAAATCACATTGATATAGATAATAAGGTCTGACCCGGTTTTCCACCAATTTATGTACCAATCTTTTCATAATCCTCGGACAATCATTCACCCTTGCCAGTAATACAGATTGGTTACCCAACGGAATACCGGCATCGGCTAATTTCCGCAAGGCTTCTTTGGAATCTTTGGTTATTTCTCTTGGATGATTAAAGTGTGTGTTTAGCCAGATTGGATGATGTTTCTTCAACATATCAACCAGCTCCCGGGTTATACGGAAGGGCAGGACTGCCGGCACCCTGCTACCAATTCTAATTACCTCAACATGGGGTATTTTTCTTAATTCTGATAATATCCAGTCCAGATAATCATCAGAGAGCATTAAAGGGTCACCCCCGGATAATAAAACATCTCTAATCTGAGTATTATTCCTGATATATTCGAGTCCGATTTTTATCTCTTCTTTGGTTGGTATGGAATCTACATCCCCGACTCTTCTCTTTCTGGTACAATGCCGGCAATACATAGAACATGTATTGCTCACTAAAAACAGTACTCTATCCGGATAACGATGCGTTATATTGGTAACCGGACTATCTTTGTCTTCATCTAAAGGGTCTGACATTTCACAGCGGGACCTTAATAGCTCCTCACAACGTGGAAATGCCTGCATAAAGATAGGATCATACCGATAATTATCTACATCAATAAGAGAAAGATAGTAAGGTGTAATCGAAAGTGGAAATGTATCAATAACCTTTTTTAATTCTTGCTTTTCTTTATCTTTGAACCTTATACCGGTTAATTTTTCAAATGTATCTATATCATTGATGCTATGTTTCAACTGCCAATGGTAGTCTTTCCATTTTGACTGGTTTTTAAACTTTTTAAACTCACTTTTTTTCTGTTCTTCAGCAATTACGCGGGTATCCATTCAGAACTCCTTCCGGAAATAATTAAATTATGCATATACCTGGTACCTTTAGAGTATTTTAATTTGGGAATAAAGTAGGAATGCAATAGTATTTCCATTTTTTAATATATAAATATTAACATACCTAATATATAGTACAATAATGTTTTTGTCAAGTTATATGGGTACCTGACATCCGCTGTTTGTTAATCTATGTATATTAAACATTGATTATATGCTTTATTACGGCTACTGATTTTGATTATCAACTTTTATGGTAAGAATATAATTATTTTTTATTATTTAGTATTCTAATTACTTTCAAAGTATATTATATAATAATTATTATGTCTTGTAATATAAAAATAACCCGCCTATTGCCGGGAACCTTCCCAAAATTGAGCAAAAGCGGGTTATATATTTACAATCAATCAAATATAATGAACTTAAAAATATTCTTTTAATTACTCACAAACACTAACACTTTCAATCAGAAATTGAAGGTGTCCAGTACTGGTTTCCATAAATGTCGGTTATCCGATAAGTCATCTGGTAATTATTATTAGTTATATATAAATTCTCTATTTCCCACTCTCCTGTAGCCATATAGCTATCCCCCAGGTAATAGGTATCATAATAATCACCATCATATGTATAATAATCGCAGAGAAAATCAATTTCATCTCCGGGAAGAATCTCTAATAATCCTTTGGCAATTGTCTCGGTCTGGGTTTCTTCATCATATTTTATTTGGGCTCCAAGGACTACTCCATAAGGATTTTCATCATCAAATACTATAATAATATCTACCAGCTGATTATTTAAAAATGCCGGCACACGTCCCTTTATAGAATAATTCTCACCTGAATGGTCATCACTCACCATATAATAACTGACAATATTGCCATTGAGAGCAATCCAGGTGCCGTCATAATCCATTATTAAATCTCCATCCTGGTTGTATTCATACACATTATCCAGTCCTAAATCAATAAATCCCTCACCATCATCAATAAAGACATTCATCTCCATATAATTAATCAGTTCCCACTGTTCCTCAGGCAAAGACAAAACCCGCTGGCCATTCTTTTCAGATATAACCAGGTTAGAGGCATCAAATTGATTTTCCTGGTAATAGGCAACAGATGATTTTAACAAATCAATATCAAGCCATCCAAGTATATTTTCAGCTAATCCGATAATATTGCCAACATCTCCTCCGGACACAAATGCATTCAGCAGGGTTTCTATAGCATTAACTCCGGGGGTTCCGCTGGCAGCAGAAGGCTGACTCTGTGCAGCACCTAAAAAACCACCGAGTAATGTTTCAAGCAGGTTTCCGCTGCCACTTGCTACTGCCTGTCCACCTGCAGCCATACTGGCAAAGCTTTTAATGCATTCACTGTATTCTTCATCCATCTGTATTTCATCATAGGTTTCCAGCATATTGCCAACTTTATTGACTCTGCCATACGGGAAAAAGACAGACAAGCCATTTGCATTGGTTATATTGGTTGATGTTCGATTATATTTGATAGAACCACGCAGTGCATCTGCAAGGGCTTTTGATTCTGCTGTATCTAAATTTTCTGCAAAATGAATTAAATCAATCTGATTAATCCGGGAGGAGGCAGCAAATTCTTTGGTTCCGGCGCGGGCATTGGAAACTAAATGATAATTTTCATTAACAATAAGTTCATTCGCAGAAGAGGCAAATTTTGACAGGGTTTCAGGTACGGTGCCTTTTACTTCTGCCAGATCCACCAGGGAAAGAGTAGCCTGGCTTTGAGGAACCTGGGATCGGACTGTTCTCACATAATCATCAATTAGTCTTTTCCCTAATTCAATTGTAGGTATAGATGTATTTTCAGACAGAGCAGTAATCCATCCTGTATAATACCAGCCAATCCCCGGCTCTACCTCTTCTGATGCGATCATATAATCAGCATATGGCTCCAGAACGATAGCCGTTTCCAATGTTGCCATCAAACAAGCATCAAATCCTATTAAATCAAATAAACATCCGCCATCCTTTAAGGCAGTATTAATTTCATCTAATGTCATACTGTCATTTGCATGATACTGGTCATAACCATAACCGCTCAATGATCCTCCACCATGGTCCCACATTATCAGCATATACCGGTCTGCAGGATAATTTGCTGCACTGTACCTGATAAAATCGGAAAGAGTAGATGGATTAACCATGGATTTTCTTCCCAGGTCTTCTTCCAGTATTTCAAGTCCTTCGTTTAATATTCGATAACGCTGGTTTGTTCGGCTGTCTATAACGCTATTCTGCCAGCGTGATGTACCTCCTGTTTCTACAATAATGTTAACATTTTCAGCTATTTCTGCATTCAATATCTCCTGTAAATCTGAGGTAGCCATTCCTCCCCGGGCTTCCAGGTCAGTGCCACACATATATATCATCATTGTTACCGTATCATTGCCATTTCCCTGCAAAACTGTCCTCTTATCCCGGGCTAAATCAGATACAGACGTAACTACCGGATATGCCCCTCTGTCAGCAGAAAAGACTACTCCAGAACCATCAGTAAATTCAGATTGAATATTTGTGTTATCAGTATCGGAAACATAATTATTTACCTCTCCAATATCTGTACCTGTATTATTGTAAAGAAAATATATGGCAAATATAATAAAAATAATTATTCCGATAACTTTTGACCCTCCTGAAGGAGCCTTGCTTTTTCCACCTGAAGACCAGCTTCCCGAACTACTCCCTCCGGAGGATGTGCTTCCGGTTCGTCCCGAATAACCCTTTGAGTTTCCTACAGGTCTACGGCTTGTTTTATCACCTGTACCGCTACCTCTTTTAAAGACATCAGCAGAACCTGAACCAACCCGTTTTTTTCTTCCTTCAGGCCTTTTTCTTTCCATCTACAATAATCTCCTTTAATTTTAATAAATAAAATCTATCACTAATTAAGGTTATAATAACTATCTAAATTATACCACTGAAAATTTTTTATGGAACAAAAAAGAAGAAGCCACCCTTTTGGGGTGGCTTCTTCTTTAGTTAGGAGGTCTAAAAATGAAAAAGTTATTTGTTGGTTGGTTGGTTTGCTTTTTCAATTTTCAAACTTCCTATATTTTAACATGGAAATACATGTTGTCAAGGGGATTTCAACAAAATTTATTTAATTATTTTTGATTTTTTTTGATTAATCGTTTATTATATATAAGGCAAACATTTGTTTGCTATATACAAAACATAAGAGTATTTTACTCAAACATTGTTTTATGTTTTTAAAACATATTCAAGTAAAAAAATAGATGAGTATTCTCTTTAAACATATTTGGGGTACAAAATTGCAAGAAAAAATAAAAATGGAGCAATTGGAATACTTTGGTATTCCCTCTTATATTATAAATATTTGGAAAAAAAATTATTCTGATACTTTATTACCGGTTCAGGAAAAAGCAGTTCGCCAGTTTGGTCTCCTGCAGCATGGGTACTCTAATAACATAAATATTGATGAATATCGAAAAACATCTAACCCACTTTTAGTTGTATCCCCAAGCTCTTCAGGAAAAACACTTGTTGGAGAAATGGCAGCTATAAAGGAAATCATCACACAGAAAAAAGTTATCTTTTTAGTTCCTTTGCGTGTTCTTGCTGAAGAAAAATATCAGCATTTTCAAAATTTATATCAATCAGCAGGATTAAAGGTTAAAGTATCTTCTGGTGATCATCGTCATCATGATAGAGATATTATTAGTGGGGATTTTCATATCGCTGTTATTGTGTATGAGAAATTCTATTATCTGCAGCTGCAATATCCCGGTTTTCTTAATAATGTATCACTGGTTGTTGCCGATGAAATTCAGTTAATCAATGACCTGCAGCGTGGTCCCCGGTTGGAGAATAATCTTGATTGTCTCCGAATGAGAAATCCGAATATAAGAATTATAGCCCTTTCTGCCTTCTCGGAAAATACCATACATTTAGCTAAATATCTGGGAGCTTCTGTTCTTTTCTCATCCTATAGACCTCTTGAGCTGCGTAAAGGTATTGTACGTAATGGTATCTATCAATATATAGAACATAATACCAGTATTACAGGAAAAGAGGTCTTTTTTGCAAAAGATGATGCCTTTGAATGTAACCTTGCCAGCTATCTGAAAGCTACATTAAGCTACTTGATCAACAATAATGAATCAAGCTTAATATTTTTCTCTACTAAAAAGGAAGTCAGAATCTGGAGCAGGTGGTTAGCTGAACAATTCAATCTATCGCCTGCTAAAGCTGCCATAAATGAACTTAATACCCTGGAAGATTCTACTTCACGGGATGAATTGATTTCTCTCCTGCAAAACAGCATTGTCTATCATTGTGCTGACCTCTCCAGACAGGAACGCCAGCTAATCGAAAAGGCAGTCCGTAGTTGTGACATTAAAATTATCTGCGCCACTGATACTCTTTCCATGGGAGTCAATCTTCCGGTAAATAATGTAATTTTAACCGGCCAGAAGATTATCTCTAAAAAAAATAATGAATTATTGCTCCCAAACTTTCAGAAAAGGGCATTAACCCTCTCTGAGGTTGAAAATATGGGCGGAAGAGCCGGAAGGCTAAAACAGCAAGAATGTTTTGGTAGAATTATTTTTTTAGCACCTTCTCTTATTGAATTAACTGCTTATCAAAGATTATATTTTAATTCTTCAAACTTATTATTACCGGGATACCCTTTATCAAAATGCCACTTATATACCTTACCTGCTCCGGTTATGCAAGATAAGCCTTTCGAAGGTAATGCTTATCAGATTAATGAAGGCTATTCTGATAATAGTAAAACAAGTTGTCTTGCTCTATCTGCTCTCCCTGCTAAACAACTTTCTTATTCAGAAAATTTTCTCTATAAGGTTAAGCCGGTTAAAATCGAATATGATATTTTAACATTTATACTGCAGAGAATAGCTCAAAAACAAAATACTCTTGATGGTATTTATAATTTCAGTAAACAGGACAATGAAAGAATAAGCAATAATTTTTGGCACTACTGGCACTATAAATTTAATAAAAATATTACCAGAAAAAATATGTCAGAAATTCTAAGACAATTAGAAGATACTAAACTTGTTAAAAATTCAAGTAATATTTATTATTTAACTGAAATGGGTGCCCTGGTAGTATCCAGAGGTATTTGCTTTCAAACCTATATTCATTTCCGAAAATGGCTGGAAAATTGTTGTAAAAATGAGATTAGTGAATTGGAGATAATTTTTTTGATATCCACCTCTGTTAATGGAGAAAATTCCCTGATTCCTTCTCCTGTATATAAAACTACTAAATTTAAAAAATCAGCAATTGGTAAATGGAAAAAATATCTTTCCATGAAAATATTAAGCCTGCTGTTTGAACTGGGAGAAGATAATAAACCAATCTTTCAACTCTACCTTAATACAGAATCAGAGAATAAATTTGGCAATGGTAAAAAAATAGACTTGAAAAAATACCTGTCAATAAAAAAGACTCTCCTGTTATTTGACTGGATTAACGGAAGAGAGTTGCGGGAGATTGAAGAGGATTATGGAGTACTGAGCGG
>JAQVMU010000083.1:0-3881 GCA_028703475.1 Atribacterota bacterium
CAGATCTTCCATCTTTATCTTTTCTGTCCTGGCCGTTAAGATGATTGATTAGTAATTTTCCCACTGTTGAACCACTGGCGCTGAACTGGGCATGGCCAAAACTGTCTTGTAATATCGACAGGTCTCCCAAATTGACTCCTTCGCCTATAACCACGATACAGCGTCCAAATTCCTCTAATTGTTTATTTACACTTTTGGTTATAAATTCTAAATTAGACTTACCATCATCTTTAGAAAGAGCCTCCGGTAGAAATATCTTAAGGGGCATATCTCTTTTTGGATCTGCCAAACGAGCTGCAGCAGGAATAAATCCAATTTTCCTACCCATAACCGTAATAACTAAAACCGGGTCACTGGTATAGCTGGCTTGATTTTCTTCATTAGCCTCCAGGATATTGATAGCTAGATTCCTGACTACACTTCCATATCCCGGGTCATGGTCACATATTGCAAAAGTTCCATCAGACTGTAAGATGCCACCAACATCATTATCTATAGTCTTGGGCATACCTACGGCTATTAAATCCAACCCCTGTTCCCTAGCAGCAATACTAACCTTGTTAGCAGTATCCATGGAATCATTACCACCGCAATAGAAAAAATAACCTATATTGTGTGCTTTGAAAACTTCAACTATTCTATTTAAATCTTCTTCATTCTTTATCTTATAACGGCAACTGCCCAATGTGCCTGCAGAAGGTGTTTGTGAAAGCAATTCTATTTGATGTTTGTCCTGAGCTGAAATATCGATTAGTTCTTCATTTAATACACCTAAAATTCCCATTTTGGCGCCTAATATACTATCTACTTTGTTTGATTCCATTAGTACATCTATGGCACCCTTAACAGTATTATTTATTACTGAAGTAGGCCCACCAGATTGGGCTATAACAGCATTTCGCATTCGTTATCTCCTATCCTTTCAATTTTTTATTATGGTCTAGTTTTTTAATTTATATAGATATTTCCCTCCATGTTCAATCCATAATTTGTGAGGGCCTTCAAAGTCTTCTTTTTGAATAGTAGCTGGATCACGATAACCAAGACCAACTCTCTGACAAACATCTTCAGGTATACCAGTAGCTAATGTTACCTGAAAATCAAATAATTCCTCTCCGTTTTTCGGATTATACTCAGCATTGCCACGGACATTTATGACATGAGCAGCAACATTTCTGGAAGTATCAGGATATTTTTTAAGATAGTCGATTACATAGTCCTTACCATGATATCCTAAACTTCTCATAGTCCAGTCCATCTCTTTTTGGGAATGAAAAAATTTAATATGGGGTGCATAGATGATAATTTCTCCTTCCCTTGCCATTACACCTGGATACTGTAATTTATAGGAGCCCTTTCCCGCAGTCCAGACTTCATCATAACAGAGATCCATTACCTGAACAGCCTGTTCAAGAGGTTCCTCTATATAGACAATATGTATTTTTGAACTGGCCTCTGCAGTAGCTTCGTAGGCTTTAATAAAACCCTCAAAACCTATCCCTGTATACAAACCCTTTGGAATAATAATGCTTTCCTGCCCTTCCTCAAATAGCATATTAAAGGAAACAACCGGGGCTTTGATAGCCTCAAAAATATAAGAAGATCCTTTATTTATAACCTTCCTGGCAGGATTATCCACTGACCCAATAATGCTTGGGATACCAACCAGCACTGCAGCCCAGTGTAATAGATCAATAACAGTCGGCCCGGATATACCGGGAAAAAATATTTTTAATCCCCCTGAATAACCTGCAGACTCGTGAGGCGAAGTTCCGGATAAGGTTACAATTAAATCATAATTATCCAGAATAAGTTTATTTACTACAACCGGAATTGATTGGTTTAATTCTCCCTTAGTCTGTTCAGATACAAAGGAAGAATCAATTTCTCCAACTGTGGATAGATCCTCTTGCTGGTCAAAATGATGATTATATAAATTATGAAAAACTATGTCATCTTTATCTATTAACCCCAGTTTAATCTTTATTTCCTGTTCAGACATCTTTCGATGTGTACCACCGGCATTAAGACTATCAATCCTTTTTAGGTGTTTATTTTTCAATTCCCGATAAATTATCGGTACTAATCTATCTGTAAAATCAGTCCTGGTATAATCAGGGTGAATTATTAAAGCCTTATTTATTTTTGAAAAATCTTTTAGTGCTTCCCTGACCATATCTTCCAACTGTACATCAGTCAATTCACCCTGAAGATTTTCTATTGATAACATACTATCCCCCTATTGAAGTGATGAGTGATGAGTAATAAGTAATAAGTAATAAACTCTGGATACATCTGCTTAATATTATCTCTTCAAAGAATATATCAATCCATTTAACAATTTTTGTATCAATTTAACAGCATTTAATAGAGAATCTAAATCATTTAAATACCCTAACCTGCTGGCAATAATTATTTGCATTTCGAGTTCAGCTAATGAACCTAAGGCAATATACAAAAATTTAATAAATTCTTTTTTAGAACTTCTAGCAGCCCCCTCAGCAATATTTGAAGGTACAGAAACTGCCGATCTTCTTATTTGATTTGTTAACCCATAAATTTCTTTATTGGGAAAAGATTCAGTTATTCTGTAAATATTATCTACTAAATCTACACTTTTATTCCAAACTTTAAGATCTCTATGGTTCCTTATTTTTTTGTCCATTTCTTGTCATTCTTGCTGTATAGCTATCTGTATTTTTTTAATACTACCTATTACTAATTACTTTAATATTTGCTCATTACTCTTTACTAATTACTTATTACTCTTTAGTTCCATTCTTCTTCCGGACGACCTTGAAGCATCCATTGAGTATGGAATTCCTTCCATTTATTATCCTGGTTTAAAATAATTTCCGGATTGTTAATACCTTTTAGTTTAAAATAGCCGTGTGCCCCAAAATAATCTCTTTGAATAGCTGCAAGCTGAGCTGAAACCATAATTGGACTGCCTAACTGTAAAATATAATCAAAGGAACCATCCATTGCAGGTACAGGTACTCCTGCTTTATGGGCAATCTCGATAAAGCGGTTTAACTTAGCAAAATTATTCTGGACCACTTCCAGAAAACGTGGTGCTACCAGCAAACTTAGTAAATCAGGATTGTCCTTATAAGCCTTGGTAATCTCATCTAAAAATTGTGCCCTGATTATGCATCCGGCACGCCATCCTTCAACAATATTTTTCAGGTTCAGATTAAATTTATATTCTTCTGATGCTGCCTGTAATAAAGCCATCCCCTGTGCATAAGAAGAAAGTTTCGACAGGTAAAGTGCATCATGGGCAATCTGGATTATTTCTTTCTTATTAATGTTGATATTTTTTTCTCCATATGAAGACAATGTCCGGGAAAGCTGAAGTCTTTGGTCTTTATTTTGAGACATCTCTCTGGAGAAAACAGCAGCAGTAATAGTTGGAATGGGAACTAACAGCTCTAATGCACTCTGGACCGTCCAGGTGCCTGTTCCCTTCATCCTTGTTATATCTGCCACTACATCAATAAGCGAATGATTACCGTTTTTCCCTTTTTCTTTCATGCTATCCGCAGTAATCTCAATCAAATAGGAACTTAAAACATCATCATAACTATTCCATTTTTCTACAATTTCACCAATCTCTTCAGAACTCAAACCAAAGGCCTTTTTTAAAGTCCAGACACATTCGCCAATTAACTGCATATCTCCATATTCAATCCCATTATGTACCATCTTAACATAATGACCTGCACCATGTGGCCCTATATAGGATACACACGGTTTATCATCATGAGCCTTTGCAGAAATTTTTTCAAACAAGTCTTGCATCAGTTTGTAGGCTTCTTCCTGACCACCGGGCATAATTGCAGGACCTTTTAATGCCCCTTCTTCTCCCCCTGATATTC
>JAQVMU010000083.1:3981-6452 GCA_028703475.1 Atribacterota bacterium
GGTTTATCATCATGAGCCTTTGCAGAAATTTTTTCAAACAAGTCTTGCATCAGTTTGTAGGCTTCTTCCTGACCACCGGGCATAATTGCAGGACCTTTTAATGCCCCTTCTTCTCCCCCTGATATTCCGGTTCCAATATATAAAAACCCTTTCTCTTGTAAATATTTATTACGGCGGATAGTATCTTTAAAAAAGGAATTTCCGCCATCAATAATCAAGTCACCTTTATCCATTAATGGAATAAGTTTTTCAATAAAATCATCTACCGGCTGGCCGGCTTTAACTAAAAGTATTATTCTTCGCGGTCTCTCAAGTACCTCCATGAATTCTTCTAAAGTGTATGCCGGTTTAATTTTCTTGCCTTTTGCCTGGCTCTGTGCAAAATCCTTTGTTTTGGAAGAGGTTCGATTATAAGCAGCCACAGAATATCCTTTGCTTTCCATATTTAAAATCAGATTTTGGCCCATAACGCCTAATCCAACTAATCCTATCTGTGCTTTTTCCATTTAATTTCCTCCTTTATGTAAGTTTTTCGTTTATAGTTTTCAGTTTTTAGTCTAAAATACTATTTTGTAACGGGTATGCAATATTCAGCTTAAAACTTGAATAATCTATGCCCTATATGGTATAAAGCTTAAAACAATATAAGTAAAATACAACAATTTCTTTTTTACCATATTACATTGTTTAATATTTTTATATATATTAATCGCTTTATGTATATTTTTGCTTGCTACTCATCACTCATTACTAATCACTCATTCATTTCAAACATTCGGGCATATTAGTATGTGACTGCTTCAGTCGCTTCGCTCCATCATAGTGACAAAGATGTTTTATATTCTCACAGGAATTTCTATCTACACGGATTTTTCGCTTATTACTCATTACTGATTACTCATCACTGTATTTTGGACTCGATACCCAATATATATGATAAAATATTACTTTTTTATAGTTAGGTCTTCAGTTGAACATAAAATCATATTAGCTAAATTATCATTTATTTGAATTAATTATATCTAAACATTATTAAAATCTTTAGTATTTTACTAGCTACCAACTACTATCTACTGAATAAACGGTATACTTTATACGTAATACGGTATACTGTATTTTAGACTCCCGAAAAGGCACTGAAGCCGCCATCGATAGGTACAACAATACCAGTAACAAAATTAGCATTATCTGATGCCAACCAGACACATGCTCCAATCAAATCTTCCGGATCCCCAAATTTGCCTGCAGGAGTGTGTGCAATGACTAATTCTCCTCTTTTAGTTAGACTACCATCTTCATTAGTGAGAAGATATTTATTTTGGGTTGTTAAAAAGAAGCCGGGGGCTATTGCATTTACACGTAACTTAGGATTATATTCCTGGGCAAAATGAACTGCCAACCACTGGGTAAAATTACTTACAGCAGCCTTGGCAGCAGAATATCCCAAAACTTTGGTTAATGGCCTGAATGCAGCCATAGATGAAATGTTAATAATAGATCCCCCTTCTTCATTCTTCAGCATCTCCTTCCCGAATACCTGAGAAGGAAGTATTGCACCACCAAACAGATTGAGTCCTACAACTTTTTCTAAGGCTTTTGCAGGTAAATCAAAAAATGATTGTTCCGGTGAGGTTGTTGCTCCTTTTTGATTTCCACCAGCAGCATTTAATAAAATATCAATACGATTAAAATCCTTTGTTATCTCTTCTTTACATTCTTTGATTTTTTCGATGTCCATAGCATCTAAATAGTATCCTTTACTATCTATGCCCTCTTTTTGTAATTCCTCTACCAATGGTTTTGTATCAACTATATCAGCAATAATAATATTGGCACCCGCATATCCTAAACCTCTGGCAATAACCGATCCCAGTATACCAGCCCCTCCTGTAATAACGGCATTTTTACCTTTTAAACTAAACTTTTTTAATATGTCTTTCATGTTTTTCCTCCCAATGTACAAATTAAAATTATGAATTATATTAAATACTCAATAAGTCTAAATGATGTTTTATATGTTGAGATACTTTCTGGTAATGAGTTTTTTCATTATCAAATAATGTTTTATAAATTTTTTCCCTGAATTTATACTGCCCTCTCTTGTTCTTTTCCTTCAAAATTGAACCATAAGTAATATGAATCAGCTGCCGGGCATTGTTATTTTTGAACAAAGCCTCTAATTCCGTATCCTGCAACTTTCCAATATCAGGTATTTTATTTAAATCTGTAGACAGATGATAAGAGAATCTATCTTTATCAAAACAAGATAAGGCAAATTTATGAATCTCCCGATATAGATCTGGTTGACAGAGGGCAATAACTTTAGCTGCCTCTAACCAGCTGGTTCCTGCCGTTTTGATATGAAAAAAATTACCAGTTTCACGGGCAAAAGTAGGATATACCGAGAATTTATCACTTCCGGAATGTAATGATAATTTGTATCCTCCCATATTTGCAGCAATCAGGCAATG
>JAQVMU010000084.1 GCA_028703475.1 Atribacterota bacterium
TAATTTCCTCTTCATGGGTTTGTTTGCAGAGACTTAATCAACAGAAAATTAATTTACCTATGATTCTAAGCTATGAAATAAAATAAATTATTATTTTATCTGTAATATTTGATTAATGTTTGCTAATTCTATTCTACAAAGTCAATAATAAATCAGGATTGAGCCTGAAGATAAGTAATGACTACAGAGACTATTCAAGCCCAATCCTGAATATTTTATCTAACAAGGCCCATATGGCGGCGGCTCATTTTTGTCTTTCTTATCCAGATATTTAGCAGGATCCTCATCAAACTTTGTCTTGCATTCCTCGTCGGTGAAATAATACACTCTTCCTCTAACTTTGCTTTTATATTTTGCTGTCTTTTCATCTACTTCTTTTTTGCAAACCGGATCAAATGCCATATTTCTCACCTCCCTAACTTACATTTTGTATATAATTTTTTTAATTAACAAGGTGCAAATGGCGGTGGTTCTTTTTTTTCTTTTTTATCAGCTGATTCCTTCAAATACTTTTCAGGATTATCATCAAAATCCATTTTACATCCCGGAGCGCAGAAGTAATAAGTTTTACCTTTATATTCGCTGGTATATTTGCAAGTCTTTTCATCTATTTCCATTTGGCAAACAGGGTCAACTGCCATGATATTCACCTCCTTAACTAATTTTTTTTATCTATTCTCCAAAATGTTCCTTCTTATATTCATCTAAAAGCTGTAAAATATCTTCCTTGCATTTCCCACAAACCGTTCCTGCTTTGGTATGTTCCTGTATTTCTAAAAAAGTTTTTGCTCCTTCTAACACTGCTTCTTCAATCTCTTTATCTGTTACATTCATGCATTCACATACTACTCTTGCCTCTTCATTTTTCACTTTATCCAACATACCATTTCTTTTATAGTAATCATTAATTGCTGCCCGTAACGCTTTATCTCCTAATACAGAACAATGAACTTTATTTTCCGGTAATCCGCCTAATTCTTTGGCAATATCCTTAGGAGAAAGTTTATATGCTTGTTCCATGGTCATACCTTTGACCATCTCTGATAAGATAGAAGTGCTGGCAATAGCACTGGCACAACCATAAGTCTTCCATTTGCAATCTGTTATAATACCTTTTTTCTTATCTACCTTAATCACTACAAGCATCTGATCTCCGCATTTCATATTACCTACTATGCCTTTGCCGTCATCCTGGTAAGAATCTTCATCTTCCAGAATATTACGTGGATTAATAAAATGATCCTTTAATTTTTCCGAATATACCCAGTTAGCCTGGCTACTCATTCTTCTCTCCTCCAATCTTAACTGTAGACATTTTTCTAATTTTTTGAATAACTTTTGGTAACACTCTAATCATATAATCAATGTCTTCACTTGTTGTATCTCTTCCCATACTTATCCTGATTGAACCATGTGCCTGTTCCACAGGAATACCTGTGGATAATAGCACATGTGATGGGTCCAATGAACCGGATGCACATGCTGAACCTGTAGAAACTGCTATTCCCTCTAAATCGAGATATAATAATATAGACTCACCCTCAGCTCCGAGAAATGATATATTCAGTGTATTAGCAAGACAATCATCAGGATGACCGTTAAAGTAGATGTTATCAATTTTGTCTTCTAAGTTTTCTTTTAATCTCTTTTTATAATCTAAAAGCCTTACATGTTCAGCAGTCATTTCTTTTGCACGCATCTGTAAGGCTTTACCAAATCCTATTATACCTAAGGTATTTTCGGTTCCTGCCCGACGGCCGCTTTCCTGGTGCCCTCCCCTTATAAGGGGACAAAAAGGGGTTCCCTTTTTAACATACAGGGCTCCGATTCCTTTTGGTCCATATACTTTATGCCCGGATAGAGATAACAGGTCTATATCCAAATCATTAACATCTACGGGAATTTTTCCGACTGCCTGCACTGCATCGGTATGAAATAGACTATCATATTTATGTGACAACCGGGCAATTTGTTTTATATCCTGGATAGTGCCAATTTCATTATTGGCAGTCATTATTGATACTAATGCGGGACCTTTTTTTAACTCTTCTTCCAGTTCCTCCATCCGGATTTTACCATATTGGTCTACTGATAAAAATTTCACCTCAATATCTCTCTGAGAAATACATTTTGCCGTTTCCAGAACACAGGGGTGTTCTATTGTTGTTGTTATAATCTTTCTGAATTTTCCCAGACCTGAGCATTCACACATTTTAGACGGACAAGCCAGTATAGAAAGCACTGTATTATTAGCCTCAGAACCTGAACCGGTAAAAACAATTTCTTCCGGTTTACCACCGATAAAAGATGCAACTGCCTCCCTGGCATCTGTTACCATAACCCTGGCCTCTCGTCCAAACTGATGCATGCTGGAAGGATTACCAAATACCTCCATTGCTTTAATCATCTCTTCTTTTACCTGTGGATGTAATGGCGTTGTAGCATTATTATCCATATACACTTTTCTGATTTTCATATCTAATCAATCTCCCAATAAAATATTATTTAAACATACTCTTTTATCTTTGCTTTATTCAATCTGGAACTAACCAAATCTTCTAAAGAAATTGAACTAAGAGTTTTAGAAATCTGTTCATCTATCATCTCCCAGACATTCCGAACTGGACAATTGGAAGTTCTCTTACAGACAGATGGATTGTTTACACATTCCACCAGGTTTACACTTCCCTCCAGGGCTTGTACTATTTCTTTTATAGTTATCAGGGAGGGGTTTTTTGCCAGTCTGTACCCACCATTGGCACCGCGGGAAGATATGATTAATCCTCTTGACTTCAATGGTATCACAAGTTGACCCAGATACTTCTCAGAAATACCTTCCTTTTTGGCAATATCTTTTAAACTGGTATTCCCTTTATTATAATTAAAAGCTAATTCAAGCATTAGCCTGGTTCCATATCTTGACCTGGTTGACAGTCTCATTTTATAATCCTCATATACTATTATTACTATTCTTTTAGTAGTAATTATACTAAAATAAAAAAGAGATTTTGTCAAGCCATTTCTCTCAACTGTATTTCAGTTAAAATATTTAACCGTAAATCCGTTTATTATTGTTCTTATTTTTATATAATATTCACTTTCTTATCCGGGTAATGTTACACTTTTAGTGTGCACTTCTATCATTTACTCAGCCAATAGAGAAGAAATATCATTTATAAACCTAATCGTTCTCTCTTCGATTTGCATTTTAAGCTCTTCTGGATGATTAAAATCAGGCTGTTCCATCAATATTGATTCGATGATTGAATCTACTCCTGGAAGTACCTGAGAAAGCTTATAGTTCCCTATCTTTTTATGTTTCAACTTTTCAATATATTCAGACTGAACTTTTCGGTTACTTCCACCTAACCAGGCTTCAAATCTTTCCTGTTCATGTAAAAATACAATTGCAATTTTCAGCTTTTTATTCTTTAAATCAGAAGGCGTGAATGCAAAGTAAGTCATATCCATATAACCAAAATACAGGGAGCTTACTATAAAATCCGGATAATTTTTCTCCAGGTCATTTTTCAGACCAGACATAAATATCATAATTCCCCTGTAAGCTTTTTGAATAATCCCTTTGCTTAATTGGGTCTTATATTCCTTAATATATTCATTTAATGATTCCATAAACTAACTCTCGTTCCAGCGGTATTTTTTATTGCTAAGGAATACATCAAGGTTGCAATTTAAACATAGCCCATTGTGACAGCATATCAGTTCACCACAGTGTGGACATTCCCACTTTTCTTCTTCCTTTTGCAGGAAATTATCCAGACTGTGGTCTCTTATAAATATGAGGTTCTCAATCATGCTCATGTGATATTTTGTACGGTAGCGCTTGTCCAGTGATTTTAATCTTTTGCAGGGAAATTCCTGACACTCATAACAAAACCGAATAATTCCTTTTCCCAGCAATTCACATTTATCCGCCATATGAGTACAATTTTCCCCTCTCGGAATGCAACCGGGACAGTACTTCCTGTGAAATCCCTGTTTGTTCAGATCTTTCTTCATGAATTGATAGGCAATGCACAAACTGCAATTCATGCCACATGGAGCAATGAGATTAACATTCATAAAACACATCTCCTCAACCATTGACTGCTGTATATCATAAGAGTAGTGCTTAATTGTTATAATTTTACCTGTTTTTATATTGTGATTTTTTTCATTTAAAATATTTCAAGGTTTATTTTTAGATAATCCAGCTGGCAGATTGTTATTATTTAAAAAGATTATTTATATTATACAATTAAAAAAATTATTATAATTATAGCATCTGTTTTAATTATTGACTAATACTCTGCAAATATGATATTTTCAATATTGCTGTGAGGTAAATAGAATATCTATTCATCCCTCTGGATTTATTAGATTTATTGGGATTAAGTATCAGTATAAAACTGTTTGCAATTAACTTTATTATACATAAATTATATATTACATTAAAGTAACGGGCTTACAATTTATTCCGGGCAGGAGATAAAAAAAGTGAATAGAAGGCTGTCATTTTCCCTAATCTTGATAACAATTTTATTACTGTTAATTCTCTATATAGCAAATACATTCTATAATAATCCTTCTGATAATTTAGAAGCCCTGCTTTTTCTTGGTAATAAGAACTTGGCTCCAATTATATATGAAGAAAATGGTATAGCAAAAGGTGTTGTTGTTGACATAACAAAAGCACTTGCCGATAAAGTTGTGGTTAAAATTGATGTTAAAGCAACAGATTGGGAAGAAGCCCAGAAAAAAGTTCTATCCGGAGATGCAGATGCCCTGCTTCAAATAAATTCAAATCCGGAAAGAGAATTAATTTATGATTTCTCTGATGAATTGTTGAAATCGGAGTTTTCTATTTTTATTAGAAGCGGTAATACTGAAATCAATTCAGTTAATGATTTAAAGGATAAAAATGTTGGTACAGAAGCCGGAGGGTATCCATATAGACTATTAAACAGTTATGAAGGAATAAACATAGTAATTATTCCTGACTGGACAAGTGGATTTAAAATGATTAAAGCAGGGGAAATAGATGCTATTGTTGTAGACAGGTGGATAGGCGAATATGAGTTAGCCCAGGGTAGAGTAACTGGAATTCAAGTTATTGAGCAACCTGTTGAAATAAGTTATTCACGCATTGGGGTGAAGAAAGGAAATACAGAACTGCTAAACTCAATCAATGCCGGCCTGAAAATGCTAAAAGAAGATGGAACCATGGCTGATATACTCAGCAACTGGCGAGGGAAAAGAGTTGTTTATGTAACTGAAGAATATATCAACAGAACAATATTGTATACTCTTATTGTAATTCTAATCGCTATTTTATTATTGACTATTCTGGGGATACAAAGAGTGAAAAAACTAAATATTAAACTTGAGCAGGAAGTTAATAAAAGAACCCGTGAACTTAGTGAAGTAAATAAAAGGCTGCTGAGGGCAAATGAAAAATTAAAAGGGTTTTCAATGGTAGATGGATTAACAAATATTTCTAACCGGAGATACTTTGACCGTGCTTTACAAAAAAGCTGGAATATTAGTATGAGAGAAAACCTGCCTTTGTCAATGATTATGATAGATATTGATTTCTTTAAAAATTATAATGATACATATGGCCACTTAGCCGGAGATCAATGTTTAATAAAAGTAGCTAATTTAATTAAAAATACCCTTAATAGACCTGGAGATTTTGTAGCTCGATATGGGGGCGAAGAATTTGTTGTTTTGCTTTATAATACACCTGAAGATGGTGCTGTAATAATTGCGGAAAAAATCCGTTCAGTAGTAGAAGACCTCAACATTAATAATGAGGGTAGCTTGTTGAATATTGTAACTGTCAGTTTAGGGGTAGCAACAATAATCCCTGGACAAAATAGAGACCCCGAAACACTGGTAGAAGCTGCCGACCAGGCAATGTACCGGGCAAAGAAACATGGACGAAACAAGGTTGTAAGAAACTCGGCAATGGATAAAA
>JAQVMU010000085.1 GCA_028703475.1 Atribacterota bacterium
TTTTGCAGAAAATGCGGCTGCTACTCCAGCTGCCTCACCTAATGCCATACATGTAGCCTGAAGTCTGGTACTACCTAATGCTGCATGTGTTGCTGATATAATCCGCCCGGTTACTATAAGATTATCTATATTTTTTGGTATCATACACCGATAAGGTATTGAATAAGAGCCACCATTTTTAAGGAAAGTGAATTGAGTCTTTCCACCTTTTGGGTCATGTATATCAATAGGATATGCCCCTCTGGCGATTCCGTCTTCAAATCTCCTGCAATTAACAACATCCTCTTCAGTTATACAGTATTCTCCAATCACCCTCCTGCTTTCTCTTACTCCAACTTGATGTGCCGTTTTGATTAAGTAACATTTTTCCATTCCCGGTATTCTTTTTTGGCATTGTTTAAATGTATTTACAACATTTCTTCTTTCTGAGATTTCTCCATCAACAATAGATTTTCCATCCACAGGATCAATGTTGACTGTTCTGGTTAAATTTAAACTTACCATATCTTCCCGCCAGGAAACTGCAGTAAAACTCATAGGTGTTTTGTCATCCCATAGAGACATATGTCCGGCCATATGAACAATTCCATCTTTCTTATCTGTACCGATTTTTTCTCCTCTCACCAATCTCACATGCCAATCATCACGACCTTTTATATTGCCATCGTTTTGAAGATCTTCAAACATTTTTTCTAAATTTACATTATCAAGCACAAATGTTAAAGTAACATTCTGCATACTATCAACTGCACTATACTCAAAAGGAGCACCAGCTAAATTCGAAAGATCCGCATCACCGGAAGCATCTATAAATGTATTCCCGTATATTGTTTTTCTACCTGATTTAGTCAATATTTCAATCCCTACTAATCTATTGCAACTTACAATAGTACCCAATAAATAACTATGTAAAGCCAGGTTTACATTATTCTCCCCTGCCATTTCCTGGGCTATGTATTTATAAATTTCAGGTTCATAAGGAGTTAATGAAAATTCATAATTTTCTTCTGTTTTCCACTTACCTCCACGCATATGACCTTTGCTACCCTGTTCCTTTATTAAACGTTGTACTATATCTTCTGCTATACCGCCTACTACTTTTTCTCCATTCCCACTAAAAAAAGCTAAAAAAGGGAAACCGTAATTGGCTGAACCGCCCAGGAAACCATATCGCTCAACCAGCAGTGTTTTTGCCCCTTTTTTTGCGGCAGCAATTGCACTAACTACACCGGATGTCCCTCCTCCTACTACAACAACATCATAATAGTTATCCATGTTTATAATTTCCTCCTATAAAATCAACTTATAACATCTTTTACTTAAGAATATAAAACTATATTTAAAACATAATACCCAATACTTTTGGTAAAAATAGAGATATCTGTGGGAAATAAATAATTATATAAAATGATAATACTAGTGGAATATAGAAAGGTATAATTGCTTTTACTAACCTCTCAAAGGGTATTTGGGCAATTTCAGTTGTAATATATAATGAAGTACCAACCGGGGGAGTTATTATCCCTAATACAAAACCAAAAACTAATATGACACCTAAATGTACAGGATCCACTCCCAGGGGTGATAGCATTGGTAATAAGATTGGTGTTGCTAATACAATATTAGCTGAAGCCGTTGATATCATGCCCAATATTAAAACAAAAATACCTACCAAAAATAATATTAATATTCTATCTGTAGTAATTGACAAAATAAGATTCATCAGCCTATTAGGAATTTGCTCGATTGTGATAAACCATACAAATATCCTCGCGACTGCTAACATGAACATAACTACTCCTGTGGAATAGATAGTATTTTTTAAACACTTATTGATATTATTAATTGATATTTTCTTATATAGTATTCCCAGGAAAAAAGTATACACAACAGCAATACATCCTGCTTCTGTTGGGGTAACAACTCCCCACATTATTCCACCCACAATTAAAATAGGTGCCAAAAGTGCTAAAAAGGAATCTTTGAAGGTTGTTAATATTTTTATGATAGAAGATCTGGGCCGTACTGGACAATTTACCTTTCCACTTATAGCAAGGATATAAACAGTTAGCATTAAACCAAGGCCCATAAGCAATCCGGGAACCAGCCCTGCAATAAGTAGTGCTGCTGCAGGAACTTCGGCCACTGAAGCGTAAATCATCATATGTATACTCGGGGGAATAATAGGTCCAACCGTGGATGAGGCAGCTGTTATAGCTGCAGAAAAATCAGTATCGTATCCTTCGTCCTTCATTGCCTTTAGCTCTATTCTACCCAAACCTGAAGCATCAGCAGTTGATGAACCTGAAATACCTGCAAAAACCATACTTGCAATTACATTTACATGTCCCATACTTCCTCTGATATGACCAACAAGGGATAGGGCAAAGTCGAATATTTTTTTTGCAACTCCTAATTCATTCATAAATTCCCCTGCCAGTATATATAAAGGAATAGCCAATAATGTATATCCGTTAATTCCATTAATCATTGTTTGGGGAATCATTGAAAGTGGAATATTATTAATTGCCAGCCCTATTATAGATGATGTCAATACCACTATAGCAATAGGAGTTCCAATAGCTAAAAGACCAAAAAATGCTATTACTATTAAAAACAAATCCAAAATTCTTCACACTTCCCTTCTTACCAAAAATAATTCTTGGCTAATTAATTTCACAAATTAAAAAATATATAGTTGTTATTAGCATTGATACAATAGAAGTAAGGATTGCAGCTGATAAATATACCCTGCTGATTCCTAAACCAATAATATTCCTGCCTGCATGCAAAGGTATAACTTGAATAGTACCCAATATCACAAAAATTAAATTCACAATTATGATTAAATATATTAATATATTTACTATTTTTTTAATTTTTTTATCAAATGATAGCACTTTATCAATAAAGAAAGTAATCGATATATGCCCTCTTTTTTTATAGACATAACTAATACTCAACATGCTGGTCCAAATAAATATGAGTGTAATCGTGGCAGAAATCCATATCGCTGGTTTATGAAAAACATATCTTAATAAAACACTATAAATAATCAATAAAACCATAATTATAAGAGTTAATATTGATGCATAAAGTTCAATCTTTCCAATAAAATTAACTATATTACCTAAATTATTGAACTTTTTTGAATCCATTTTTATTTCCTTAATTTTTAAATTATATATTTCTATCAGGCTGGGGCATAAAACAAAATCTATGCCCCAGTTAACTTAACTACCTTATTTATTATTATAGATTCTGGATATATTCAAAAAGACCTTCTGACCATAAACCTTTTTTCTCAAAATCTGCAGCAAGTCCTTTTGATCTTTCAGCAAATTCTTTTGTGCTTATTTCAACATATACAGCACCCTCATTTAACATTTTTTGCTTATCATTTTCAAATTCTTCAGCTAACATATTTGTATAATATTCCCCTGCTTCATGAGCTGCTTCGGTTAATTTTTCTCTCAATTCAGGTGATAAAGACTGGTAAGCTCTTTCGCTTACAAGTAAATTGAAAGGTGCCATCATATGTCTTGTATTAGTAATAAACGGGGCTACTTTATAAAAACCCATACCATATATTGAACCTATCGGAGAATCCATACCATCACCTATTCCTCTTTCTAAGGCAGAATAGGCTTCTGCCCATGGGATTTCTACGGGATTTACTCCAAATTGCTCGAAAGCCAGGAAGTAAGTTTCCAAAGCGGGCATACGGAAGGTATGGCCTTTTAAATCATCAATTGTAAAAACAGGAAACTTCGTTACTATTGCCCTGGGAAGTCGGTACCAATTCTTAGCAAGTATTCTTACTCCCTGATCAATCATCTCCTCTTCCATCTGCTGATATTTTTCTGTTTCAAAAAAACGGTTAATGTGAGTAACATCAGAAAAGGCAAAAGTCATTGCAAAAATACCATAATCTTTAACTATATGTTGATTCCAATCCATAACATTGGCAAACATTTCCTGGGCACCGATGATTGTATTTTCAATCATACTTACTTCATCACCAAGCTGTCCGGCAGGATATATTTCAACTACCATTTCTCCATCAGTCTTTTCCTCGACTAATTCAGCAAAATAATTAAGCCCGATGGTTTCAGGGGTTGTAACACCGTGAACACCTCCAAGTCTCCATTTTACCGTGGGTTCTGCAGCAACAGAGCTAAAGCTGAAGTTTATTAATAGGATAAACAAAAATAGTAAAAATATTTTTTTAGTATTTGTAAAATTCATTTCAAAACTCCTTTATTAATTAAGAATAATTTTAATGCTGGTAATTATTGCTAGGGAAACAGATATAAATAATTAATATTACCTGTTCATCACCCCCTTCTGGTACTGCTGTAAAACTGCTATTGGCTTAAAATCAGTGCTTGTAATTATAAATAAAAAATATTCATTTATGTACATTGTACACTTTTATTATTCCATTTTCTTTATACTATATTATGAATATTTGATTTATTATTATCCTTTTATTGTGCAATATTACAAAATATAAAAGACTATTCCTGGAATTGTTTTATTTTAAATGCAATATACAGTAGTAAGGCTTGATCGAATTTTTGTGGATTTAGACCAGTTAGTTTGTGTATTTTTCCCAAACGGTATATGAGGGTATTTCGGTGTATATATATATTCTTTGCAGTCTTAGTTATACTTAAATTATTTTCAAAAAATGCTTGTAGTGTTTCCCATAAAACTGGTTTTATTTTTCTTAAAGTATCATTATCCTTGTAAACATAATTGAAAAAGTCATTTCTTGTTTCAGGGCTGATTTCTATTAGTAAACGACTGATACCCAGATTCGCAATATGGTTAATACCTGTCTTATTGTTCATTTTACTCCATATTTCCAGTGCACGACATGCTTCCTGGTAAGAACGCATTATTCCTTTTATACCAGGATGGTATTCTCCTATTCCAATAGAGGACTGAAAATTTCTTTGTGTTAAAATAGCATTTTTTATTTTCTCACTGGTTATTATGGATTTTTTTCTGGTTTTTTCTGTATTATCCTGAAGGTTGATAGTTTTCAGTACCAAAAAACGATCTCCTCCAATATATGAGACAATATCCTGGGGTTGGCTGATAAAAAGGTCTCTTATTGTTCTTAAAACATCGTTTTTTATTCTTTGTAAATAAATCTCCCCTTCCTTCAATCCACTATATTTCTTTAAGCTATTCTGGGCAGTTTTCTCAAAACGATATATATTGACTACTATTGCAACCCTCGGCAAAGTGATGTCATAACCAACTATCTGCCCTCTTGCAATAAATAAATCATTATCATTACCAATTCTTCCCGAAATAAGGTCATGGATAAAACTTTCTTTAGCCTGCCTCTCTAACGCTATCTCTTTTAATAAAAATTCCTGCTGTAACATCATTTCTACAGTCATTTTTATGATTTCCCCAAAAGGACCTACTTCATCAGGATTCCCCGTAATTCCTACTACTCCAATTAGCCGATTATTATCTTCTATTGGCAGGTTAACTCCCGGTTTAACACCAATTAGGCTTTCCTTGTTTTCAGGATAGATAAACATTTTTTCTTTATTCTTTATTACTAAAGCAGCTCCTTCGTGATATTTATTTAACCTGCTTCTATCGCCTGTACCTACAATATAACCATTTTCATCCATTATGTTAATATTTTTACCTATAATCCTTATAGTCCTATCAACTATTTGTTGGGCTAATTGATGTGTAATCTTCAAAGTTAATCCTCCAAATATAGCAAAAAAATAGATTGCATTAGAGTGAATTTAATTTCTGTTTTTATATTAATTTTTCTTTTTATTTGTTCACTACATTAACAGGTGTTCCTTCGACAAATTTAGCTAAATTGTTGACAGCAATATCCATTAACCTTTTTCTGCTTTCCTTTGGAGCCCAGGATATGTGCGGAGT
>JAQVMU010000086.1 GCA_028703475.1 Atribacterota bacterium
TATTAATATACATTTCAGCATCCCATCTACTGCCTGAGGCAACCGGACATGAAAAGAAGCATTCAGTGATTGCTTTTCTTGGCGGAATCTCACTGGCATTATTAATAGCCCTGACACATAGTCATTAGAAAGAATAATCTCACATTTTTTAATTAAATATACTGAGACTGTGAATCGTTAAAATGAGTAATTTTTTAACTATTTTAAAAATATTTATATTAATAATTCTATAAATAAGCTATAATATGAAATAGAATAATATTATTTAGTTAATTAAATGAATCAATAATTTTTTAATATATACATTATAGATGTAGGTAATATTACAGCAAATCTGCAACAATCAAACCATATTATTCGAACTACTTTTTTCATCAATTTATTACTGCTCAATGTGATAATCTATATTATTTGAAATTATATTAAAGGATTTAAAGTTTACATCCATTTTAAAGATTAAAAAACCAAAATATTCTATCAAAAAGTATTTATACCATTTAAAGAAAAGAGGTGAAATGCATTATGTAAGTCAATGAAAGATTTGCTGGAATTTCTTAAAAGAATTTCGCGTTTTTTAAGTTTCGATAAATGCTTTAGGAGGTCAAAATGAAACTTAATAGATATTTTCATTTAACTACAATTATTACATTAATTTTTTTACTGCTTCTCTGCTTTTCATCAATTAATTTTGCTCAGGAAAAAGTCAGGTTAGTTTACATGACAGCCGGTGATGTCAATATGCTTGCCCTGGGTCAGCATGTTATAGGTCCATTATTCACTGAACAAAATCCGAATGTAGAAGTAATGACTGTTCATGTAGGTCCCGGAAATGCCGGTTCCAGTCTTATCTTTGAGAAAGTGAACGCAGATAAAGAAAAAGAGGCCGGTGATATTGATGTAGCAATGGTACATGAAATTTTTCTCAGATGGTCAATTGAAGAAGATTTACTTATGGATTATGCCAAAGATATTGATACCTGGCAGTATGTTACTTCACCTTTTGCCAGAACCAGCCTGGGTGTAAATGTTGAAGGCTATTGTATGCCTATGTTCCATAGTCAGACAGTGCTTGCTTATAATCCGAAATATGTTACTGATCCCCCTAAAACCTATGAGGAAATTGTAAAATGGACAAAGGAAAACCCGGGTAAATTTGGCTATAATGGTATAAAGGGTGGTATGTCAGGAGTTGCTTTTACAGTAGGTTGGATTTACTGGAAGACCGGGAATTATGAAAAATATGCCATAACCGGTCCCTTTGAAGAGGCAGAGATTGCAACTTGGGATGAAGCTATTAAAGAGTTAAAAGAATTTGATAAAAATGTAACACTAACTGGTGGAAATGTTGCTACCCTGGATGCTCTTAACCGTGGTGAAATATGGATGGGGCCAGTATGGGTAGACATGTTCCTTACCTGGATGGCAGAAGGTAAGCTTGATCCTGAAACAAGACTGATACTTCCAGAGCCGGGAATGCCCGGTCAGCCCATGTACTTTGTAATTCCGAAAAATACCAGACATCCGGAAGAAGCTAAAAAATTTGTAGAACTGGTGACTTCACCGGAATTCCAAGCCGAACATATTGTAAAACGGTTTAACTGGTATCCGGGTATTGACGGAAATTATATAAAGGATTATGTGGACCAGGAAACATTTGATACAATTTATCAGGATGTAACCCCGGAAATGCTCTCTAAATACGGATTGGCTTTTCCGCTGGCCGATTACTTTGATGCCATGTTAGAGGCTGCTGAATAGCAGATGGGTTATTTTATCGATGAGTAAAAATAAGAATGACTTACAAATTAACAACAACCAAGCAGGGCAGGGGACCGGAAAGAAGTCCCCTGCTAATTTACTTGCTTTTATATTATTATTTCCGGCTGTCGCAATCATAATTCTTCTTTATGTGCAGCCTTTTTTTGCTTCTTTTTGGGGTAGTTTTGTCAGCAAGCAGGGAGAATTAGGATTTGAAAATTATGCGGTTGTGACAGATCGTTATATGCAGGACGTTTATTTTACCTTCGGAGTTACTGTTTTTAGTACTTTAATTGCTACAATTTTTAGCATTCTATTGGGAGTTTACCTTCGTTTATCTCAAGGCTGGCTACGGCAGGCGGTTTCTGTGCTATATCGTCTTCCCATATTTCTCCCGTTTGTAGTAGTAGCCCAGATGATGCGCAGCTTTTTAGCACCTCATGGTATTCTTAACCTGTTATTAGCACAAGCAAATCTTATTGATATTGAAAATCCACTGCAATTGTTTAATTGGATTGGTTTGAGTTTTGGTTTTGTCTGGAAAGAAGGACCATTTATGATTTTATTAATAGTAGGCGGGTTTCAGATGATTGACAATTCTTATATAGAAGCAGCAAAAAGCGTTGGCGCTAATCTTTACCAGATTATCACCAGGGTGCTTATTCCTATGAATAAACAAAATATATTAGTGGCAATAACCCTGGTATTCTGTTCTTATGTAGGCTGTTTTAGTTTTCCTTATATGCTGATTGGAGGCAAGACACCAGCCACAATCACTATTGATATTGCCCATAGGGTAAATTATTTCAGGGACTATGGAGTTGCCAACGCATTGGGTGTGTTTTCATATATTATGGTCAGTGTCTTAGCTATCTACTATGTCCTAAATATGAGAAAAGGATTGTATGAATAAAAAAGAAGTGAAGAAAAAAAATAAGCCAATAGTAAAAAAGACAATCGAAATGGTTCTCTTTATCTTTTTTCTGTTTATTCTCTTTGCACCAATCTTTAGCATTTTAATTTGGTCTGTAGCCATCAGGTGGTATTGGCCGAATACTATGCCACAGGAAATTGGATTTGATTACTGGCTACAAGCCCTGGGAGTTACAAAGAACCTTACTTTGGGTGCGGTAAATGTTTTACCGGCATTTTTTCTAAGTTTAGGTATTGCTATCATAGTTGTTATTATTTCCATGCTGGTTTCGGTTCCAGCTGGTTATGCTTTATCCAAATTAAAAATTCCACACATATTAAAAGGACTTATCCTGATTCTATTTCTTCTACCACGGGCATTTCCCCAGCAACCTGTATTTTTGAATCTAATGCTGTTATTTAACAAAGTTGGTTTAAACGGAACAGTTACCGGAGTTATTTTAGTTCATTTAGTAGTAGGGCTGGTTTATGCGGTATGGATTACCACCAGCACCTTTAACTCTATCCCTCCTGAGCTTGAAGAAGCAGCCCGCAGTATCGGTGCTTCCAGAGGGAGAGCATTTCTAAAAGTTACACTACCTCTGGCTGCCCCGGGATTGATAGCCAGTGCTGTTTTTGTATTTTTACAATCTATGTTTGAATTTACAGGTACTTTTTTTGTTGGATTGCCCTTTGTTACTACTTTACCGATGACCCTGTATTCAGCCAGTGGCTCTAATATCCAGTTTGCCTCGGTAATTGCAATTTTATTGTTAATACCTTCAATAATTTTTATGTTCATAATACAAAAATTACTGAAAGCCGAATATATTGGGGGTATTTCCGGATAAATTTTTATCTATCATTTTTATTATCTGTCGGAGGTTATGAATGGCCATTTTAAAGGTAGAAAATCTAAATAAACGTTTTGGTAATGTGCAGGCTGTAGACAATATCAGTTTTAAGGTCGAAGAAGGACAGGTATTGAGTTTGCTGGGTCCCAGCGGTTGCGGAAAAACAACTACTTTGAGATGTTTAGCCGGCTTTGAAATACCGGATAAAGGGAAAATATTTTTGGATAACAGAGATATAACCAATATGAGTCCGGAACAGCGGGGGATTGGTATGGTCTTTCAAAGTTATGCTCTTTGGCCTCATATGACCGTTTATGGAAACCTGTCTTTTGGATTACAGATTCGAAAACTTGATAAAAAAGAGATTGATGAAAGAATTAAAAGGGCTTTAGGTATAGTTAGATTATCCGGATATGAAAAACGTTATCCCCGCCAATTGAGCGGCGGTCAACAGCAACGAATTGCCATGGCCAGGGCATTAGTTATTGAGCCTGCCATCATGCTACTTGATGAACCTCTTAGTAATCTTGATGCCCAGTTGCGGGAAGAGATGCGCTTTGAATTCATTGAATTACAGAGGAAATTGGGAATTACAGCTATCTATGTTACTCATGACCAGGCAGAGGCGATGGTTATTTCCGATAGAATTATAATTCTAAACCAGGGAAGAATAATCCAAATTGGCACACCAAAAGAAATCTATGAATCACCCCACAATTGTTTTGTAGCAGGTTTTATAGCAGTAACCAGTTTCATTAAAGGAGAAATAAGCAAAATAGATAAAGATAACATAGTTGCAGTCAAAACAGAAGACGACCTGCTTATATATGCTAAACGGCCTGGTTTGAAAACAGGTAACAAAGTATCTATTGCTATTCGAATAAATACTGTACAGTTTGCCGAGAAAGACAAATATGCAGCAGATAAGAAAAATATATTTAGAGGAAAAATATTACAGGCTTCATATCTGGGGGATATTGTTGATTACAGAATACAGCTCGGCAGATGGATAATTCGAACTAATGAGAGTTCAAAAATAAATTACAAAATTGGTGACGAAGTTGAAATTTATCTGCCACCAGAAGAACTAATCGTTACCCCTGATGAGGTATAGTAGATGAAGTGGTATGGCAAATATTTCAAAGTGGGCATACTGTTTTCCAGGGCAGGCATTGCTACACAGATCCTCCTTTCAGCAGGTAACGACTTATTTTTAGTAGATACCGGAGACGGAACACTACGGGATCTTATTCAGCAAAATATCGATTTAAATAGGATAAAGGCAATATTTTTTACCCACGGACATGCTGATCATGTCAGCGGCTTATTTGCGGTGCTTTCACAATTCCGTAATATGGAGAGAATGCAAAAAGTTGAAATAGTGTATCCCGAAGGGACTACCTCTATTGCTCATATTATACAAGCATTTAAAAAAAGCATTTCTCAGACTTTATTTTCCATAGGATGTCAACAGATTAGTACGAGTCAGACTATACAGGTATCAGGAATAACCATGAAAGCTTATCAGATGACTCATTATGCAGCGGTTGGGCATCATAAATTACTGTACCCGGATATTGCAATGGGATATCGGTTTTCATTTGAGGGAGAATCAATTGCTATCACCGGGGATACCGGATTGTGTCAAAATCTTAAAGATTTAGTAAAAGGGGTAGATATTGCATTAATTGATTCCACATTACAAGATTCCGAAGTGACAGAAGAACGAGTCAATAAGCTGCATCTTTCTGAACAAAAGGCCCGGGAAATAGGTAAACTTTGCAGGCTGTATATTCCAATCCATTCAAGTTCTCCTGAAAGCAACTCTATAGATTAAGGTGATTTGTAATTATTGGCCGGCAATAAGTGTTAAGCAAGAATTAAATGATAACCAAAGTTAATTTTATTAAATTTTAATTATTTTTCACTATGTTTATCAGGTTTTAAAAGAGGTATAAGAAAGACAATACAAGCTGCCAGGAAAACAATACTACTTGCAAAAGAATAAATAACGCCCAACGCAGGATGTGATATTTTTCTCTACTATTTTGACTAATACCATTTTCTTTGTTTTTATCTATAATATTGTAAATATTTCTATTTTATTGTTATATTCTAAGGTCTAATATGATAAATCTTAATCTGTAATTTACATAATACTATAATGGAAAAAAGAAAAAATTTATAGAGAATTTGCTGTAAGTTGAAAGAAAATAATAATTCCTCGCGTATTAATAGACAGAAGATGAAATGCAATAAAAAAATGGAGG
>JAQVMU010000087.1 GCA_028703475.1 Atribacterota bacterium
TATGAAAAATATTTTCCTTTATTCCCTGTTGGACAACCTTAAAGAACTCGGGGACAATGATGTCCGTATTCTTTTGGTAAATCTTATATCTAAAATAAACATTCCTGTCATCACATAAAACTTTTAATAGTGTCTTTATTAATTTGATATTTTCTAATTTTATCATAGCTGCTTCAGAAAAGAATTTATTTAACTTAGTTATTGCATCCAGATCATCCCTGTTAACTATTTCTTTAATCTTAGTTAAAATCTGTACACTTAACTCCCCGGTTAATTCATCCAATAAATCTTCTTTTGACTTAAAATAATAATAAAAACTCCCTTTTGACAGACAAACTTCTTTAATAATTTCATCAACTGATGTTTGCTCATATCCTTTAGTAAAGAATAGTTTTCTGGCAGCATCTAAATATTCTTTTCTCCGCTCATGAGGGCTTTTAACTGTTCTCATTTTATAATTCCTTACTTATTATAGACTGACCGTCAGTCTATTTATTTTCTATATAACATACCTGTAAATCTTTGTCAAATATTTTTGCAAAATTAAAAAATATTTTATATATCTTTATGGTATCTTCGAGTTTTGAATTAGAAGGGTAATCCTGGATAGGAAAATACTTTGCAGTAAAAATAAATATTAACAAAGAAACTTAAAAATCAAGCTACCATTGCCACAAACTTAGTTATCAGTTCAGGGTCAAACTGAATTCCTTTCCCTTTTTCTAACTCCCTAACAGCCTCTTTTTTACTCAGTGCCCGGCGATAAGGTCTTTCATGAATCATTGCCTGGTAAGCATTTACAATATGTATAATTCTGGAAAGTAAGGGAATTTGTGTACCCTTTAAACTATTAGGATAACCTTTACCATTCCAAAATTCATGGTGATGCAAAATTTCATTAGCAATATGAGCAAGCTCAGGAGATGTCCTGGCAATTCTAAAGCCAATCTCAGGGTGTTTCTTCATCTCCTGCCACTCTGTTTCGCTTAACCAGCCTTTTTTCATAATAATTTCTTCACTGATTGCAATCTTGCCAATATCGCAAATCATGGCTAATAATCTTAAATCTTTCATTTCCTTTTTTCCCAGCTTTAACAGTCTGCCAAATTGGGCTGCACAATCTATAAAACTTTGTCTATATTCTTTTGTTTCATATTTTCGTTCCTGTAAAGCTTTTTCTAATGAGTTTATTATTGAATTATCAGTAGTTTGCTTGTCAATCAACTTGGAGTGATACATTTTACTTTCTGCCTCTCTAACCACACCATTTATATCCTCGGACATATTATTTTTAGCAGCAATACCCATGGAAATACTCAGGGGCAAGGTTAATGTACTCTTTTTTTTACATTCTTTTTTAATCCTGGTAATAATTTCACTCCCCTTTTCTATTGTAGTGTTAGGCAGGGTAATGCTGAATTCATCTCCTCCCCAGCGACTTATGACATCACTCTTACGGAAGCAGGATTTTAAGACGCCGGCAATATTTCGCAAAAGGTTATCCCCTTGCTGGTGTCCAAAGGAATCATTAATCAATTTCAAATTGTTAACATCACCTATGATAATACTAATTGGCAACTTTCGTTTATTATCTAATCTTTTTAATTCTTCTTCAAAGTAGGCTCTGTTATACAAACCGGTTAATTTATCGTGAAAACTAAGATACCTGATTTTATCTTCATATTCTTTTCTTTTTGTGATATCCAGAATTATTCCGCGAAAACCATTAAAATCACCTGAATTATTCCCGTTAGTTGAGACATGAATCTCTACCGGTATTTTTATTTTACTTTTTCCTACCAGATAACACTCCTGAGGATATTCACTCTTTTTTAGAAAAAAATCTTTTAATTCAGAATTGGTTATATGAGTTCCGGGGACTGAAATGATTTGCCAGATATTCACTACATTAAATAATTCTTCTCTACTATAACCCAATATTTCAACGCCTCTCTGGTTCATATAGGTAATTTTGCCATTTTTCTCTGCTTCAAAAACTATTTCTGGCAACATCTCAGCCAAATCATGCAGTTTTTTTAAATCTTTTTTGGTTTGTATGAGCTCTTCATTGAGAAATTTTAATTCATTTTGTAAATTCCTATTCAAATTTTTTAACTCAACAATCTTGCTTTTCGCTTCACCAGGTATTGCTTTTTTCTCTGAAGATTGATTTACAGTATAAAGGCAAGCAGAATATTTATTTTTATGGATAGTTTTAAGATGAATTAACAAGGTATTTAATTCTGGATTATCAATTCTGTTAAATGTAATATCTACTGGAATAAACTGGTTCCTAAGTTTAAGATTAGTATTTATGTTCCCTGCTTCTTTTTGAAGATAAGCACTAAATTCGTCTTTCTTTTCTGGCTTTATAAAATTAAATAATGAATTATTTTTTAATTCTGTATGACTTCTTTGAAAGATTTGTGTTGATGCTGGATTAGCATTCAGTATTTCTCCATCCGGGTTGACTTCGATTATAGCATGAGGGTAGTTTTCAAAAAATAATGAGAAAGCATAATCTGAAAAATGGGTCTTTTGTAGCTTTTCTTTATTTTCCATATTTAATCCATTAAGCTCTTTTGATTTATATGAAACATTATAAATAAAAATTGAAAGGCTTTTAACAATATTTATCAGCTCTATTGAAATTAAATATATTATATATTATAAAACTATTAATACTATTTCGCAAATTAAAACATATTCAGCAATATCAGCATAAAAAAATATTAGAAAAATATTCCAGTGAATATCTTATTTGTTCTACTATTACAAAATATAAAATAAGATTATGATCTTATCTTATTGCCTGATAACCTAAAGACCATTTGCTGCAACGGTCACCCCAGCGGGCAATTATCTCTCCATCAACCTTAATTTCAATTACTTCACAATGATTGGGACATCCATCACATTCAAATCCGCTGGTCTGATAATCTCTATCGATTAGTTCAAATCCATAAAAAGCAGATTGGTGAGGATTTTGTTCCATTTCTTCTTTTGCCAGCAAGGCTGCGCCAATAGCACCCATAACCCTGTAGTATTCCGGAACAATGATTTCATGTCCCGTTTCTTTCCCAAAACTCCTTTTAATACCAGAATTAGCAGCTACCCCTCCCTGGAAAAAAATAGGAGGTGCTATCTTCTTCCCTTTTCCTACATTGTTGAGATAATTGCGTACCATTGCCTCACATAAACCGGCAATAATCTCTTCTTCTTTATAGCCCATTTGTTGTTTATGAACCATATCCGATTCGGCAAAGACGGTGCATCTGCCGGCAATCCTAACAGAACTGTTCGCCTTTAAGGCGTAATCCCCAAATTCCTCTATAGGAATACCGAGTCGGAAAGCCTGATGGTCCAGAAAGGAACCGGTACCAGCTGCACATATGGTGTTCATGGCAAAATCAACAACAACTCCATTTTGTAAAATAATTATTTTTGAATCCTGTCCGCCTATCTCAAAAATTGTACGCACCTGTGGATTAATATATAATGCCGCAACGGCATGGGCAGTAATCTCATTTTTTACTACATCTGCACCGGCCATGGCACCGGCAAGAACCCTTCCACTACCGGTTGTGCCAACACCAATTACTTCTAAAGATATCCCATGATTCTGTTCCTTAATCATAGAAAGACCTTTTTTAATCATCTTAATGGGTTGTCCCTGTGTTCTAAGGTAAACATCACTGACCACATTATTATATTCATCCAGTAAAACAAGGTCAGTACTGACTGCACCTACATCAATTCCTAAAAATGTCTTCATGATATCTTAATTTCCTTTCTTCTCATCTTAAGTAAATCAACAAATGCTTCTATGCGGGTATTAAGACCTTCTTCTCCGGTTTGTTCATCATATGTTAAGTTAAGGACTGGAAAATCCAAATCCTCACTAACTTTTTTTAAAATACTTTCAGCAACTATTTCCGGCATGCAGGTAAATGGTACTACCTGGATTGCACCATCAAGACCTTCCCGGTTTGCCAATACTACATTACCAACAGTAGTTTGCCCTTCACCACCTACCGAATGTGCTAAATATTGATATGCCGCTTCTTCAATTTCTTTTTCTTCTTTAAAACTCTCTTTAAAAATATTTAGTTTCATTATAGGGGAAATCCATGCTTCAATGGAATTTTTGCGAACTACTTCAACCCCCAGGTAACCAAGCTTCTCTTCCAAATGATGGTTCACAAAAGGTTCCAGTGATACATAAAATTCCCCTACCAGGGCTATTTTGGTAATATTTTTTTTATTGTAATTCGTAATTTCCTCAAATTTTTTAAATGTATCTTCTCTAATTTGTTCCAGACTTTCCTTGTCTTTAGCAAATTTAATTTTTTTAAGACTTTCTAACAATATTCGAGAGGAGGCACCTTTTTGCTTTTCCCGGGGTCGGACTTGCAATACCTTATTCTCTAATTCTTCTGCCAATAAAACTTGCTGCCAGGCAAATTTACACTGATTTAACATGTATGACCAGCTTTTCCCGTTACGTAAAATATTGATATTGTCCCATAACATTTTCCAGTTGCTTCCCCTGGGGAGCTCCATGATAATCATGCGAAAATCATACCCCAGATCAATGAGAATATCCCTCTGTACCTGGGCATAATAACCAAAACGGCATGGCCCCCAGCCTCCGGCCATTATGATACCTTCAGCTCCAAGTTCTATTACTTCTATCATATTGCCAAGAGCTATTTTCAAAGGGAGGCAGCAATATTCCGGGGAATATTTTACTCCCAGATCCATTGTTCTTTTACTATTCAAGGGTGTTTCAATTAATTCATTACCCATATCAGTGATAATAGTTTCACAAATTACATCAATATTACCTAACCGGGGCAAGGCTAATTTCATATCTCTTTCTTCTCCTAATCATATCGAGAAATGCTTCTATACGGGTATTAATACCAGCTTCTCCGGAATGCTCATCAAAAACAAACTCAGTATAAGCAACTCCCGGGTATTTTTGACTTTGATGATGTATTAATTCCCCCACCATTGAATCTTCACCACACTCAAAAGAAGTTAAATGAATAACTCCTTCTACCTGTTTCTCAAAATAATAATAGGCTGCACCTACTACTCTTCTGGAAAGGCTCCAGAAAATTGGTTTATACAACTTTTTTAATTGATTTTTAACAATTCCAGGGTGAACCATACTTGGTGTAAACACATTAACATTCATTTTTTTCAATTTATTTATTAAATCTAAATTTATATAAGAATCATCAATCAGATAGTCATGACCAAGCACGGCAATATTAACCGGAATTTCGCTATCCTTTAAAGGCTTTTTTGGACTCAAAGTATTTTTTTCAGAAAAATTACTATTTCCATCACAAGGAAGCAATAAATTATCAAAATAACTTTTTTGAAAATTCTCCCAGGAAATAGAGAATGCCCGGGATATTTCCACAGTATTATCAGTCACTAACTGTCCCACCTGTAACAGGCTATTTTTCCAGGTGCTATATGGTTTTCTGACATCAATCACCGGACTGACCAGCGGGCAAAGAGATTCCAGAGAATTTTTTACCATATCAGGCAATCCAATGATTTTTGGACAGAAAAAAGCGCCTTTCTCAATACATACCATCCGGGGAATCAATAGATAATCTACCTCATCAGACAAGCTTAACACATGGCCATAGAATATTTTCACTGGCAGGCAAACTTCACTTAATGCAGAACGTATACCCAGGTCAAGGATTTTCTTATTAGTTGGATT
>JAQVMU010000088.1 GCA_028703475.1 Atribacterota bacterium
GTGAAATTGATTTTGCTTTTTTTAGAGAAAATGCCGAAGAAGTTGTTGGTTATACAGATTATGGAAAAATAATCTTCCAGGGGGATAGCCATGATAAAATCAGGTATCTTTATGAGGGTGAAGATGCTTTTGATTATTATAAAGATGATTACCGGGGAGAATGGCTGGATGCAGATGAATGGTTATCTCTAACCAGAGAAAGTAAGTATCCCGGTGTCCCCCCCAATGTATACAATCTACTTATGAATGAGAAAGCGGGGGATATTGTCATAGTAATTAATCCCCCCAGGATACCAATTTTTAATTTACGCTATCCGGCGAATCATGCCGGATTAACAAAGACTGATTTACTTGTTCCAATTCTGTTAAAAGGAAAAGAGCTGGAACATCTTTATGATACAGAAGAGATATGGCTTCATGATTTGTTTAATCAGATTCCGTCCCTTGATTTGAATAGTAAACCTGACCGTGAAAAACATTCCTTCTCATTCTGGGGTAACCTACAAGACGGCCAATACCCTGGCTTTGAATTATCTATTTCTCCGGCGTATCGCTGGAATGTTGTGCTGCAATATGAAAATGATCTTTATAATGGCAGATTTGAATACGACTTTTACAGCTCCTATGTAATCAGGCTGTGGATAGGTGCCGGTTTGGAATACCAGGAAAAAGAGTATGAGCCTTTTTTGCATACCCGCATACAAATGGATTTTGATAAAATACGATTTAATTACGGTGTACAGAGCCATCTTTTTGATTTAAAGAATTGGGAAGAAAACAAAAAAGAATTAATATATAAAGTAAACAACAGGCTGTCAATTGACTGGCAAATCCCCAACCGTCTTGGTTTCAGTATCTACTGGTAGTTGTCACGGGGACGGTTCTTTTGACAATCTTTTTGTAATAAAGTAATGCTAAAAACTCTTTTCTTTTAGCATTATCCAACTCATATTCCACATATCACATATATAATACTTCAAAAACCTGCTATTTTAATCTTTAGAGACTGATTTAAATAATTCACAATCTTATAGGAATATTAAATCAGAATTATATAAATATTTTTAAGAGTATTTATTAATTATTTATGCATACTGTGAAAGAAATAAACAATTTTAAGCGTATTAATAGTTAGTGAAAGTTACATTACAATTTTTTAAACACCAAGAGGGAATTAATTATTTTTCAAATAGAAATTTAAGAATCAGGCTACAAATATCTAAATAATAAAAGGAGAGTTATATGAGATGCCTATTAAAAATAAGAAACTGAACTGGCTACGGACAATTATCCAGATTGCTTTTTTATCAGTGGTAATTCTGGTAAGTATTAATCATTATCGTGTCTCACAAGGGTTAGCCCCATTATTGGTAGGTTCACCCTCGTTTCATTCTATTTGCCCTTTCGGCGGGGTAGTAACTGCCTACCATTATTTTACTGAAGGAATATTTATTCGTCAGACACATCAATCTTCTTTTACTTTAATGTGGCTGGTTCTTTTGTTAACCTTATTTTTCGGACCGGTCTTCTGTGGATGGGTTTGCCCTATAGGAACTGTACAGGAATTTGTTGGTAAAATTGGCCGAAAAATATTTCCAAAAAAGTATAATCAGTTTATTCCTAAAAAAATCGATTACTGGTTACGCTACTTGAGGTATTTAGTGCTTATTTCGATAGTTATACTAACTGCTCAACAACTCAGGCTTGTATTTCAGGATTATTGCCCATATTTCAATTTATTTAGTTTCTGGTCAAGTGAAGTAACTGTTTCGGCAGTAATATTACTGGGTATTATTTTTGTAGGATCATTATTTGTAGAACGTCCATGGTGTAAATATCTTTGTCCTTTAGGAGCATTATTAGGGATATTCAATCTTTTCCGTATAATACCATTAAGAAGAAATGATGAGATCTGTATAAATTGCAGAAAATGTGATCGGGTATGTCCTATGAATATTAAGATTTCAGACAAAAAAGTGATAAGAGATCATCAATGTATTTCCTGTTTGCTGTGTACAGATGAGGCCAGCTGCCCGGTTGAAGGTGGAATGGAATTTGCTTTTTTGAGAAACAATAAAGATGTTAATAAGGATATAAACCGGGGAGGAAAAAATGAAAATTAGACATATTCATGTATTTTTTGCAATTATAATAATTTTAGGTGGTGGAATATATGTATCAAATGAACTTGGCTTATTTGCGACTGCTGGCAGAGGAAGCACTTCTGTAACAGGATCTGGCAGAGGAAGACAAGTTTATTCATTATCCTCAGATGCGTCCATTGAAACCAGCAGCATAAATATGAATTCTGAAATACAGTCACTTGATAAATTAAGCGGGCAGGTACATGATATTGCAGAAATTAGAGGCTCATTTACCTTGGAGGAAGTAGAACAGCTATATGGTGTACCCCCTGGGGCAATTATTGAGGGATTCAATCTTAGTAAAGATACTAATCCAGCAATATTTCGGTTAAACAATTTAAAAGAGATTTATCATCCAGTAGAGCTTGAGGGTGAAATTTATGAAGTAGAAACAGATACAGTCAAAACGTTTGTTTCCCTGTATACTGGAATGCCTTATATATCAGAGGAAACATTTTATTTGCCAAAACATGCTGTAGACTATCTGATTAATAGGAATAAACTAAGTGGTGAAGAGAAAGATTACTGGGAAAACCATACTTTTGATTTGATCCTCATTAAGAGTGATAGCTCTGATAAATTTAACGAAGAAAAAAATATAACAGATTATCCGGAGGAAGAAACAATAAAGATAGAAGAATTTACTAAAAATACATCTATTGCAGGCAGGACGACCATTGCCGAATTATTAGCTATGGGAATAGATGAAGAGTCTTTTAAAAAGTTAACCGGGTTGGAAATACCAGAGCAGAAAAACATCTCTGTAAGAGATTATGCAGTTTCTAATGGTATTGATTTTGGCGAAATAAGGGGAAAACTTGAAACTTTCCTAATAACAGGAAATTAAAGCAGGGTGTAACCATATATGAGAAAAGTCTATTAAAATTTTTTTGAAAAATATTTGACATTAACTGAATATTTGAGTATTATTAATTTCAAAATTAATATTTACTATTGGTAAAAATAGGTCTTATCTTATAAATCCAGAGAGAGATATGTTTTGGTGGAAATATCTTAAATAAGAAAAACCGAAAAGAAACCCAGAACTAATTATAGGATGGTTAACTTTAATAACCAACATGAGTGGGATAAGTTATTTATCCAATTCCAGGTGGCACCGCGAGATTTAATCTCGTCCTTTAATGGCTAAATACAGTCGGAAGGACGAGATTTTTTAATATTAACCTGGAAAAGGATAGAAAGATAAATAACTCATCCAAGGTGGGTGGCACCGCGAGAATATTTATAATCTGTCTCGTCCCTTTGAATAATTATAATTAATTATTTGGGACGAGATTTTTTTATTTTCCATTTGGAGGAAGTGATAAAATGAAAAATGATGAGAAAAAGATAAAAGTCAGTATTGTGGGGGCAACCGGCTATTCGGGAAAAGAGTTAATTAGAATTTTATTAAAGCATCCCTATGTGGAAATAATGCATTTGGTATCTGCAAGTTATGTAGGTAAAAAGATTGCTGAAATCTTTCCTGATTTTTTAAATCAACTGGACAGAGAGCTTATTGAGCTTGATACCGACAAGATTTCCAGGGATTCTGATTTGGTTTTTACTGCTTTACCCCATACTGTTTCGATGAAAATTGTACCTGATTTACTAAAGAAGAAGGGATTGAAAGTCATTGATATCAGTGCTGATTTCCGTCTTAAAAATCCGGATAATTATGCAGAATGGTATCAGACTGACCTTAACAAAGAGAGCCAGTTTTTGCTAAAAGATGCAGTTTATGGTTTACCCGAGATATATGCTGAAAAAATAAAAAAAGCTTCATTGATTGCCAATCCGGGATGTTATCCTACCAGCGCCATATTGGGAGTAGTACCTCTGCTGTTTAATCAGCTGGTAAGTCCTGAAGGGATTATTGTTGATGCCAAATCCGGTACCAGCGGTGCTGGACGGAAATTATCATTAGGGTTACATTTTACTGAATGCAATGAAAGCTTTAAAGCCTACAAATGTCTTAAGCACAATCATATCCCGGAAATTGAGCAAGAGCTCTCTTTTGCCTATAACAGCAAAAAACAGCAAGACAGAAAAGAAGAGATTAAGATTTCTTTTACCCCTCATCTATTGCCAATAAATCGGGGTATTCTATCTACCTGCTATCTTAATCTGGTCAACAGCTGTAGTACTACAGAAGTTTTGAAAGTATATGAAGACTTTTATAAAGATGCACCTTTTATAAGAATTTTTAAACCCCCTACATTACCGGAAATACGGTTTGTAGAAAAAACAAATTATTGTGACATCGGATTTGCTATTGATGATAGAACAGGAATTATTAAAGTTATATCTGTTATTGATAATTTAACCAAAGGGGCATCGGGGCAGGCGATTCAAAATATGAATATAATGTTTGGTTTCCCTGAAAAATCGGGACTTATACAGTAATATCAACATAGTATATAAAAAATTTTTAATTAAATAAAAAAATTTATGAATATAAAAGGAGTGCAAAAAATGGAAAAAGCATCTTCTGGAAAAGATATAAATATTATTAAGGATAAAGGAATAACATATCCCAAAGGATTTAAGGCTGCAGGATTAAATTGCGGAATCCGACTGAAAAGAGAAGATCTGGCACTAATCTATTCAGAAAATATTGCCACTGCTTGTGGTGTTTTTACACAGAATAAGTTTAAGGCTGCTCCATTATTTGTAACAGAAGAAAATTTAAATAAATCTAAAGGTCAGCTGCAGGCAATTTTGATTAACAGCGGGGTTGCCAATGCCTGTACCGGAGAAAAGGGGATGCAGGATGCCTGGGAAACAGTTGAATATGTATCTGAAGGTTTAAAGATTAAAAAAGAATATGTAGCTGTAACTTCTACCGGTAAGATTGGAGAATTTTTACCTCTGGATAAGATAAAAAATGGAGTAAAAAAAGCAATTGCTAATTTATCTGAATCTGGAGGCACTGATGCTGCCAAGGCAATACTCACTACAGATAAAGCCAAAAAGGAGATAGCAGTAAACTTTACTATTAAAGGAAAAGAAATCAGGATAGGAGGCATAGCAAAAGGTTCGGG
>JAQVMU010000089.1 GCA_028703475.1 Atribacterota bacterium
AAGAGAAGTTAGCAGATATTCCCGGTATAAGTTTCCAGAAAATTATTGCTTCCAGATATAATTACATCTATATGCCTGAATGTTTTGAAAATAATCAAATAAGAAACAAGATATATTCAGAGTTGATTAATAAGCATAATATCAAGACAAGAAAGTATTTCTACCCACTTACAGCTGATTTTGATTATTTTTTGGACAGCAAAAATAACTACAAAGTAAATAAAAACAAGTTGAATATTGCTCATTCAGTCTCAGACAGAATTTTATGCCTTCCATTATATACAGATTTGTCCATAGATACAGTTGATACAATTGTTCGCCTTATTAAAGAAATAATCAATAAATAAATTGAAATATAAGGAGTCAGAAAATGAAAGGTATTATTTTGGCAGGTGGTTCCGGCAGCCGTCTCAACCCTTCTACTAAAGCAATAAGTAAACAGCTTATACCTGTATATGATAAGCCGATGATTTATTATCCATTATCAACCATGATGCTGGCTGGTATTAGAGATATATTAATCATTTCTACTCCCCGGAGTCTGCCTAACTTTGAGGATTTGTTTGGCAATGGTGAAGAAATTGGGTTAAATATCTCCTATCAGGGTCAGCCAAAGCCTGAGGGTATTGCACAGGCTTTTATTATTGGAGAAGAATTTATTGGGAAAAGTCCGGTTTGTTTAATATTAGGAGACAATATTTTTTATGGTCATAATTTTTCAAAAAAATTACAGAAAAGAGCAAAATTGGAGAATGGGGCATGTATTTTTGGTTACTGGGTTTCAGATCCTGAAAGATATGGAATAATTTCATTTAATCATAATAAAAAAGTTTTAAGTATTGAAGAAAAACCAAAATCACCCAGGTCAAATTACGCAGTGCCAGGTCTGTATTTTTATGATAATAGGGTAGTTGAAATTACCAAACAATTATCTCCATCAGACCGAGGTGAGTTGGAGATTACTGATGTTAATATGAAATATTTGCAGCAGGGCAATCTGGAAGTAGAAATCCTGGGAAGAGGATATGCCTGGCTGGATACCGGTACTCCGGATAGCCTGATTGATGCTTCAAACTATATTGCTACTATTGAAAGACGGCAGGGGCTTAAGATTGGCTGTATTGAAGAGGTTGCTTACCTGATGGGTTTTATAAAAGCTAACCAGCTGAAAAGGATAATCAACCGGCTTCCCGGTAATAATTACAAAGAATACTTAGAAAAAATACTCATAGATAAGATGAGATAAATGAGGTTAAAAAAGATGAAATTTAAAAGAGGGGATATTGATGGTGTAATTATTCAGAAATTAACAGTACATAATGATGAAAGAGGTTTTTTAGTAGAGATATATCGAAGTGATAACCTTCCTGAAGGCTTAAACCCGGAAATGGGTTATGTATCTTTTACAAAACCCGGTATATTTCGCGGTCCCCATGAACATCTGTATCAAACAGATATTTTTTGTTTTATCGGACCAGGAAGTTTCCGGGCAAAACTTTGGGATAACCGTGAAAATTCAAAGACTCGAAACAATTGTATAGAAATAATTGGCGGGGAAAATAATCCTATCTTGTTAATTGTTCCGGCACAGGTTGTTCATGGTTATAAGAATATATCAACAGAACAGGGTATGGTCATAAATTGTCCAAACCAATTGTATAAGGGATGGCAGAAGAAAGAAGAAGTTGATGAAATAAGGCATGAAGATTATAGAGATGAGTTCTATTTAGATTTTATCAGAGAGGATAAGTAAAATTGATTTGGCTTATTGGAAATAGGGGAATGTTAGGACAGGAAATAGGAAAATTATTAGAAAGATACAATATCGAATATTGCGTTAGTAGCAGTGAGGTAGATATTACTAACTTTAAGGACATAGAAAGTTTTGGCAGAGAGAAGAATATTAAATGGATAATTAATTGTGCAGGATATACCCAGGTAGACAAGGCAGAGTTGGAGCCGGAAAAAGCTTTCAGAATTAATAAAGACGGAGTTAAGAATATTGCCTTATTTTCAGCTGAAAGAGAGATCAACCTAATTCATTTTTCTACTGATTATATATTTGACGGAAGATTTGAGAAAGATGCAATGGCCTATAAAGAAGAAGATAAACCAAATCCGATAAATGTATATGGAAAGAGTAAGTTAGCCGGGGAAGAAGAGATAAAAAGGATATTCGACCATTACTATATAATCAGAACTGCCTGGTTATACGGTAAAAATGGAAGAAATTTTGCTTCAAATCTTTTAAGGTTACTACAGGAGCGTGAAGAGATAAGTTTAGTATCTGATCAATGGAGTTCCCCGACTTACGCAGTTGACTTAGCGGCGGTTATCCTGAAAATAATTACTGATAATTCTAACAAATTCGGTATTTATCATTTTACAAATGAAGGGATTTCGAACTGGTATAAATTTGCAGAAGAACTTTATAAAAAATCAAGATTTCTTGGAATAGTTGATTATCGTAAGAAGATAAAAATTATACCTATAAAAACCAGGGAACTTAATAGCTTAGCTGATAGACCAAGATGGTCAGTTTTAAATAAAGAAAAAATAAAAAAAGAGCTGAATTTAGAGATTCGATATTGGGAGGAAGCGTTGACAGATTTTTTAAAGCCTTAATATATTTGAATTCAAAGTTATAAGTAAATATCTAAATGCATGCTGGGTTAATAATAATTGTCTTATTTTAAGAGAAAGTCGGTGTGTATTAATTATGAAAAGAAAATTAGAAAATATTTTAGTAACTGGCGGTGCAGGTTTTATCGGCTCAAATTTTATTCATTATATTTTTTATCAGACTGCTTTTAGAGGAAGAATAATAAATGTGGATAAATTAACATATGCCGGTAATTTAGAGAATCTGGAAATAGTTGAGAAAGAATTTGAAAATAAAAGATATTTTTTTGAAAAAACCAACATCTGTAACTCTAAGAGAATGACAGATATTTTCATTAAATATGATATTGATGCTGTTGTAAACTTTGCTGCTGAATCGCATGTAGACCGTTCGATATTTGGACCGAGAGATTTTATCCAAACCAATATTTTTGGTACCTTTAATTTACTGGAAATATCCAGAAAAATTTGGCCAATAGATGATTATAAGCAATTAATATTCCATCATGTCAGTACTGATGAAGTATATGGATCTGCAGGAGACGGAGAACAGTTCTACGAAAATTCAGCTTACAAACCTAGCAGTCCCTATTCTGCGTCAAAGGCATCCTCAGACTATCTGGTCCGGGCGTATTCTAAAACCTACGGGTTGCCGGTTACAATTTCTAATTGTTCTAATAATTATGGACCATTTCAATTTCCGGAAAAATTAATTCCACTGATAATATTAAATATATTAGAAGAGAAGTCACTACCTGTTTATGGGTGTGGAAAAAATATTAGAGACTGGCTCTTTGTAGAAGACCATTGCCAGGGAATCTGGAAGATTATGAATGATGGATATGCTGGAGAAAGCTATAATCTTGGTGGTGATAATGAATGGGAAAACATTAAACTGATTAACTGCCTATGTGAGAAGATTGCTAAAATTCAGGGAAAACAAAAGGATTGCTATAAGAAGCTAATCACCTTTGTAAAAGATAGACCAGGACATGACTTAAGGTATGCTGTTAACTGTGAGAAGATAAAACGAGAGTTGGGATGGAAGCAGGAGAAGGATTTTGACCAAGGTTTAGATGTTACCATTGCCTGGTATATGAAAAATCAAGAATGGGTTAATAGGGTAAAAAGTGGAGAATATAGAATGTGGTTAGAGAAAAATTACTGTTTACGATAAGTAAGAAAGAAGGTAATGAAGTTTTATTTTTACATTATTGAAATTAAGAATACAAAAATACGACTTAATTGGGTAACAATACTGCTGATTTAAGATTGATAAAAAATGAATGAAGTTAATTACATTGAGGGATGACAATGCAAAATAATTTAAAAGACGATTATTATCCATTAGTTTCCATAATTACTCCTACTTACAATCATCAGAAGTTTATTGAGCATACTATTAAGAGTGTAATTAAGCAGACATATCCTAATTGGGAGATGTTTATTGTTGATGATTTTTCTTCTGATGGAACTGAGGCTATAGCACTCCATTATGCTAGAGTTGATAATAGAATAAAGTATCTCAGGCATGAAAAGAATTATGGTATCTGCAAGTTATCGGAATGTTATAATGAAGCATTAAATCTTTCAAGAGGAGAATTATTAGCAATCTTAGAAGGTGATGATCTCTGGCCTGAAAATAAATTGGAGAAGCAGATACCATGTTTCCGGGAGGATAAAGTTGTTTTGGCATGGGGAAAGGGGGTAATTGTGAACTTTGAGGGTAAATCAATAGGCATTGTTCCATTTCCTAAAATAAACAATAAATTGAGAAATATTTATGAAAACAGACCTGTTGGCTATGCTTTAAATAAGCTGTTATTAACTAATTTTATTATTCCGGCAGTAAGTGTAATGGTAAGGGAGGAAGCAATTTTAGGTATTGGTGGGTTTCAGCAGATTCCTGGTACCTGTTTTACGGACTATCCTACCTGGCTGGAACTTTCCACGAAGGGAGAATTCCGTTTTTGCGAAGATGTTACTGGATATTGGAGAGTGCATGCACAACAGACAACAAGTCAATTCCCAAAAAAATTTTTTATAGATACTGCAAATATATCAAAAAATTTTCTTGACAAGAATGCAGGTAAACAGAATTATCTCTTTTTAAATAAAAAAATAATAATAGCACATAACTACTGGCTTATAGGACAATACAAACTTTCAGCCGGTGAATCAGCAGAGGCAAAAAAATATTTTTGGAAGACAGTAGTGGAAGGTTCTTATAGCTTAAAAATAAGAGGATTACTTGGCATTATTTCTTCATTTTTAAATATTGATATTACTAATGTAGAAAAATTTTTAAAATTTTTCAAAAAAATTCATTATACAATAAGCAATAAAATCACTTATCGTACATAAAGAGCATAAAAATGATTAATTGTTTTTTTCTTCATTAACTGATTTGGCTCGATACCAGTCAATTACACCCCTTGATTAATCCATTAACCTGTGATAATATTTCTTTCAAAATATGGATATCCATTTTTCATATTACAGATTCCTTGAAAACATAGACAAGCACAGCCACTTAAATTATCA
>JAQVMU010000090.1:0-3342 GCA_028703475.1 Atribacterota bacterium
ACATTGATTGTCTGCTTAATAGACTGTTGAATACCAGGGTCACCAAAAAATCATGTGTATTATTCTTAAAACAAAGGAGTGCTTTTCAAAGACTATAAGCGACTGACGATACGGGCAATTGTTAATGGGGCAGATCCTTCATAGTGATTATTGACATTAACAAACAGGCGTACTTTTTTAATAATCAAATCTTTCATCATGTCTGCTAACCGATCCAGTTCTTCTTCTTTAGATTCCCATATCTGATTCCAGTTACCTCCGCTTTTCTCTTCGATTGCACTTCTATCACCACCCATAAGTCTAATCACCGAAAAATTTTTAATAAAATCACGATATTTTTTATAAAGACTAAAGATAGTCGGCATATAATACCCTTGTAAAAATACATGACTCAGGTCACTTGATTTTAAAAATGAAAAATATTCTTCATTCAGATAATTGGGATTTCTGATTTCTACAGAATAATTTATTCCGGGTGGGCAGTGGGAAATAAATTTGGAAAAATTTTCCTGAAAAGTCTTTTGATCAGGCATCTTTTTTTTATTCAGATATTCAAACTGAAATATCAATGTAGCAAGATGTTCTTTCATGGGTTCTAACAAATGATAAAAATCATCAAATAGTTCATTTGAAAGAAAAAAAGGATTTTTAATCAATGGTATTTTTTTGTTCTGTGAATAATGATGAGTCAGGGTAATTGAATTAGGAACTTTGACACTAAATTGAAAGTTTTTGGGAACAGAAGAGACATATTTCCCGACAACTTCAGGTTTTGGTAAAACCACCTTGTTTCCGGGAAATAATGACCAGAACCACTGATCGATCTCTACTGTATCATAGTGTCTGGCATATTCTGCCAGATAATTATTGCCAACCTCCTCTGAATATAGAATCCCTTTCCATGAAGCATATTTCCAACTACAGGTCCCTATTCTAACCAGGTGTGGAATTTTCTTCATACTCATACCCCTTAAAATAAATGATTTCTTATCCAGATTCCAATTTCATTAAGTATTGTTTTAAAACCAAAGCATTATTCTTTTCTTTATTCTTGGAACTATACAGCAGTGTCAGCTGCTCTTTCCGGGAATATTCAACTAAATTTTTTAGCATTTCCTGATTTGTCTCCAGCTCCAGTAAATATTTTTCTTTAAAATTTTTCCAGCTTAATTCTCCAGAATGGAAAGATTTTCGCAACTCATCCGATGGAGCAACTTCTTTAAACCACCGGTCAATTTTTGCCAGTTCTTTAGAAATGCCCCGCGGCCAGAGCCTATCAACCAGGATACGATACCCATCTTCGGGAAAAGCTGGTTCATAAACACGTTTTATCTTTATTGGCATTCTGTTGCTCTCCCACTTCGTATTTTGTTATAAATAAAAAATCTATTAACAATATCATACTATATTTTTTAGCCTCTACCAAAATGTATAGCAAGATTAAAATATTCTATATTTTTTTCTTAGACTCTTTCTCTTTGACTTCTTTTACCCGAAATTCTACAATTTTTTTAATTAATTTCAAAGGGATTGGTTTATCAATAGGGAATTGTACCGAACCCTTTGTATATTTGTAGGAAGTCAGATCATTCGCAAATTTTTCAATTCCTGATGGTGTCGGGTAAAAACCAATATGCCCTTTGTAACCTGCAAAATGCACCAGATTCTCATTGAGGAAAAAGGTCGGCATCTGATATTTGATTGTTTCCTTTGCTTCAGGCGCAGCTTCTTTTATTGTAAAGCGTATCTGTTTTAGAATTTCTTGAACTTTAGGTGAAAAATCATTAATATATTCATCAACATCTTTGGGTGAATCCGGAGAATTTTTCATTAAGTACTTTCCTGTTATTTGCTTTTATATTTTGAATAGTATCAAATATTATTTAAAACTAATACCAAATATAAGTCTGTAGAATTTCCAATCTTTGTTACCTGGTCAATTAAAGTTTTAATTATTGTTTCTTTATTGTACAAAATTATTATAACATAACATTCTTTTACTAAAAGATTTACAAAAGGGTATCAAAAAGTATGACAGGTGGTATATTAATTAATTCTTTTATATCTGATTGCCTATAAATAATCTATCAAATAAAAGTATCAATAAATAACTACCTGCTTAATCAGTTAAACCCACCACAGTTTATTTAATTAAAATAAACATTACATTTTCTTTAAATCTAATTCCATAAATCTTGTACCATTAATCGGATTATATGCATATGGCTCAATATCATAAAATCCAAATGAGAGATATAAATCCTGGGCTTGCTTCATTGTGGGGAGTGTATCAAGCCTTATATATTGATAATTTAATTTTATGGCTTCATCAATAATCATCAGAACAAGACTTTTACCAATTCCCAATCCACGATAATTATCACAAACATATAACCGCTTCATTTCACAGGTGTTTTCAGTTAACTTACGTAGCGCCACACATCCTGCTGTTTTGTCATTCACCAATGCCATGATTAAAATACCATCAGGTGGACTGTATTTTCCCGGTAAATTCTTAATTTCGGTTTCGAAGTCCTGAAAAGAAAGATCAGTTTCAAGTGATTGAGCATATTGTAAAAATAACATCTTTATCTCTTTAATTCCATCCTGTCCGGTTATATACTTAAATTCAATCCGGAATTGCTTATTAAGACTTTTGTATTCCACGAATTTCTACTCCCATATCAATTATTGAATTGGTAATTATATATCAGGTTAATTTTTATAATATCCAAAAAAATAACATTAAATTCAATTTCAATTTTATTATAATTCATTTCTTGCTAAATATATTTTCTTTTTATACGGAAAACAATTATTTTATCAGCTAATTTTTAGTACTGGGAAATTATACTGTCTTCTTAATAATCTTATAATTTGGTTATTTAATCTATTGAAAACCTTGTTAGATTACAATATAATTACAATTCGAAACAATAATATTTCTAATTTTAATAATAAATCTATTAAAAAATCTTTTTTGTATTGTATTGACTGATAAAGGAGAAAATAAATGAACCCTGTTATATTAACTGTAATTCTTTTAGTGTGTAGCAACTGCTTTATGCTATTTGCCTGGTATTCTCATTTGAAAGAACTTGGTGATAAAATTTGGATTATTGCTGTGCTTTTCAGCTGGGGCATAGCCTTTTTTGAATACTTATTACAGGTCCCGGCTAATCGAATTGGTTATACTGTTTTCTCTTTTGGTCAATTAAAAATTTTACAAGAAATTATTACCTTGAGTGTCTTTGTACCTTTTTCTATTATTTATTTAAAAGAGCCATTAAAATATGATTATCTTTGGGCAGGATTTTGCTTAATAGGGGCTGCATACTTTGT
>JAQVMU010000090.1:3442-5110 GCA_028703475.1 Atribacterota bacterium
GTCTAAATATATTTTTAACTCTACCCCTCTATTTTTAGCATTGACAACTTCCTGAGATATTTGGCTGTCGGTTAAATAATACATAGCAATATGGATTGATAATTCTGCTCTTTTCAAGTGTTCAATGATAACTGCTTCCGGATCATCGTACAGGGAAAAGTAGACTAGGGGTTTTGCAATACATATTGCTTGAAATGATAATGTTAAAAAAATAAGGGAACATAAAAGACTATAAACAATCTGTAGAAATTTTCTTTTTCTGTAAATAAGCATTTGTTTAAAAATATTCCTTTCATTTGTTGTTGGGTATGTTCGAAATAATAGTTCTTACTTATTATAACATTTGATTTTGACTACTGTATGTCTGGAATTAATAGATTTGTTAAAACTTTAAAATGTTTTAGTTCTAAATAATGTTAGAAATATTTGGATTGTAATTATGATATGAATCGTATTCTCAGTTAAACCATATTCCTGATATAAAATAATTAATTATTAAAACAGTAACCAGGGCAAGAAAAAACTTCCAATATTCTTTATATAATTCTGCAGTAGAAACTTTCATATATTCGCAGGTAAATAATTGACACAGGTGCAGGGGAGAAAAGAAATACCCTACAAAACCCCAGACGAAAGTAAAGTGACAATAAAGTAACAATTGACTATTTGATAACGGCAACGTTGTTAATATAGGCAGTATTACGCCTAGGGCAGTTGGCTGGAATCCGGTTGTTATGCCAAAGAAAAAGGAGATGATTATAATACCAAACATAGTAGTTTCAGGATTACTCAAAATCATAGTTAGATAACTGCTGAGGGATTCCATTTCAGCAATGACTCCCTGAATTAGATAAACACCCACTAACGCAAATAGAATCTTAAAATTAAAGGCTTTTATTACATCGAAGAAAAAAGTCTGTTCCGGATGAAGCATGTATACAATAGATAAATTAACCAATAACCCCAGATAAAACGGCAGGCCGAAAAAGATATTTAAAAGCACCGCTGCATAAACAGGGGAAGTATATTTAAGTAAATTGATAATATTTATTCCCTTAATTTCTGTAAAGCCGATTTTATCATTTTTTACTTGTCGGATATATAAGAAATAGCCAATAGCACAATATATAACCACAAAAATACTGTTAAGACCTGCTAACCTATAAGGAGAAATTTGTGGAGCAAGTGATACTACTACCAGAAAACCAGAACTATAGGGCATTATATGCATAGCAATATGCCTATAAACCAGATTAATAACAGCTCTGCGGGTGTTGGAAATATTAGATTCTTCTCCAAGCTTATCGACAAAAGGTGCAGATATAATTGCCCCACCTGGAACAGATAGTAAACCTACTATTGCAGGTATACTCATTAGGGTAACTCGTTTACTCGATATTGTCATGGTTAAATATTTGATAACATTATCGATAATATTATATTTTCTCAGAAGTACTCCCAGTATTCCTACTTCCGCTATAATTATGTATTGCTGTATTTTGCTAAAATTAAAAAAGGTTTTTTTAAGAATCTCTTCTATCGAAGAAAAACCTATTCCGCCTATTAGTGCCATCAGAGCCGCACAGATACAAATGGCAAGTCCAATGGGAACTTTTTTCTTACTCAAAAGCGGGATACTGAAAAAAGAAATTATTACCGCAACAAATT
>JAQVMU010000091.1 GCA_028703475.1 Atribacterota bacterium
AATTTTTTACCGTGGTTACTAATATTAAGAGGGCAAAAGTGCCATATAGACTGGGTATAAAACCACGCGGTTTGGCAAATAGTGATAGATAAATTGCACCAAAGGCAATACTTGGAATTAGGTAAGGCAAAAATGAAACCTGGTCTAATGATTTAGAAAGAAAAGTTCCTCTTAGCCGGACAACCGTGTAACCTATCAATAAACCGGCTATTGCGCAGAAGAACGAAGATAAAAGGCCTAGCTTTAGACTATTCCAGGTAGCCTGCCACATTTCCGGGCTCCGCAATACGCCCGGAGTACCCGAAAGTATATGAGGATCCCCTTTTCCTATCCAGTATTGTAGAGTAAAATTGGATAAACTATAATCACCCGGCACTTTCACAAATGTTTCAATAGCTAATACTATTATTGGAACAAAAACTACAAAGGTGAAAAATAAAATTACTAAAGTCATGATTAATGGTGTTGCTTTGCCTAATTTTACAATATTCTTAGTTGCAGCTTTCCCGGTTATTGTAACAAATCCCTTGCGAGTACCGACTATTTTTTGGTTAACATATATAAATGAAATTGCTAATAATATCATTACCAATGCTAACAGGTAGGCTATTCCTGGGCTTCCGGTCTGTAAATTTGAAAACAGCTTGGTAGATAATACTTGAAAATTAACAGGTCTTCCAAGAAAAGCAGGTGCACTGAAAGACCCCACCCCTCTGGCAATGGTAAGAACCCAGCCGGATAGTACCGCCGGTGCAATTAAGGGAAAAACGATTTTACGAATTGTTATTTTTTGATCTGCTCCCAATACTAAAGCTGATTCTTCTAACCTGGTATCAATCTCGCGCAAACCACTTCCAATGAGTAAAAATGAAAAAGTATAATAATGCAAAGCCATAACAATTATTATTGGCAAAGGCCCGAAAGACATCCACGTTGGTGGTGTAATCCCCAAATATTCTAAGATTCCTGCAGAACCCCCAATTGTTCTATTTTTAAATATATTTATCCAGGCTAAGGCTAATGTCCAGGAAGGTAATATATATGGTGTTATTGCAATTCTGGCAAAAAACCTTCTGCCTGGCAAATCTGTTCTTACTACAAGCCAGGCTAAAATACCACCGATTAAAACAGCTATAGCAGACATGGGGAAAATTACTATTAAAGTATTTAAAAATGGTTTGTAAAATAATACATTTTTCATATTACTTAAAAAAGTTCTAACTAAGTAATATGTAGTAAAATCACCAGCATTTTCATCATCAAGGAACAGAGCATCTCTCGGATGCAGGGTCAAACTGCTCTGAACCATTGAAACCAGAGGTCCTATTATTAAATAAAGCAATATGACAAATAAAATGATACTCAATATAAATGGAGGGTTTCTAAAACTTCTTCTGGTAATATTTGAAAATCTCTTAAAAAATAAGTTTTTATTTTCCTTTTGTTTCTTGGCTGTTTGCATTACAAAATAATTCCTCCCCTTTAAAATAAACTGTCTTTTAATGTTTTGATATCTAATTATTTAAACCTTGACCTTGGTTTTGCCTTTTATAAGATTTTATTGATTTGCTATTAAGGTATTAAATTAGGGTAGACTTCCCCCGAACAATTCTATTTAATCATTCGGGGGATTATTGATTCATCTGTTTCTTAACTGATAGACATAAACTAATTAAAATATGTTGTTATAATAAGTTTGTTGCTGTCTATCGATTTAAAACCCAGAAATCAAGTACATCACGGAAATATTCTGCTGTTGCTTCCATTGTTAACGGCCAGGTAACTTCTTTCCAGGCATCTAATCCACCCAGGGGATTGTCTGTATTATATGAATTTTCAGGATTAGTTGAGAAATTGCCCATATCCTGTGTCCAGGCATTTACTCCAGCATCTGTAAATAGAGTTCTAATAAATAATTTTGCAGCATTTGGGTGAGGAGCATTGTTTACCAATAGGCCATATGCCGGGTAGTGGTATCCATTAATAGGATTAATTTTCTTTTCTGCAACTGCTAAAGCCATATTTTGTTCTTCATTTAATCTTAGTTTTCCTACTGTTGCAAATCCAATTGGTGGATCTGATTGTCCTCGTGAACCAACTGCCTCAGCAGTATCATCATCACTTCCCACTGCAACTACATTATTTTGGGCTAATCTTTTTAAGAATTCCCAACCTGCATTTTCTGTAGTCAATTCAATTTTTTCACCAAAATAGTCCTCATAAGCAGCTGCCATTGCATCTGCATGCTTTACAATCTCTGCAAAAAAACTAATATTTGTAGAAGTAATTTCCGGGTCTCTCATGATAACCTTCCCGGTCCATTTTTCAGTGGTCAATTCCCATAAATTAGTAACAGGGCATTCATCGTATACTTCGGTATTGTACAGAAGGGTTCTCGGCTGAACTAAAAATACCAACGGATCAAGGTATTGTTCATCAACAACACCCTTATACATTTCAGGAACAAAATTCTCAACATATCCTGCTGGCAATAATTGTTTTGCAACTCCCAGAATATCTTCTGCCATGATAAAGTCAACTTCAAACACACCTGCTTCCTGTTCACGAACTATTCTCTCAGTGATTTCCATATCACTCATTTTTGCATGGTTTACCGATATTCCATACTCTGACATCATAACATCTTCAACCCTGGCAACCCTGCTGGAAGTCCCGTAAGTAACAACTGTACCCTCTTCTTTGGCCTTTGCAATAATCTCATCCCAATCCTGTTCTTGAGCACATACAGCCGCAACACAAACACTCGACAATAAAAAGATTGTAATACAAATAAAAATAAATGGTTTTAAATTAAATTTCATTTTCGCCTCCAAACTTAAAATATTTTTTTTAAAACTACGCTAATTTTCATTTATCTTTTACTATTCACCCCCCCCCTCAAATAATCATTATTTGGTACATTTTATGTCCTGTTTGAGAAAATATTTCTTTATTCTTGTTAATTATTTATTTATAAGTGCTGTCTGTCAGCAGCAATTTTCATTAAATATATATTACATATTCAAATCTAACTTAAGAACAAAATTTTTTTGTTTTTTTTTTAGAGAAATTCTTAATTTCTTATTTTATGGATTAAAGCTTACATCAAGCTAATCAGAAATGTAGTAGTTTTGATAATTAAAGAAAACTATACACATGTATAATTTTTATTAATTTCAAGCGGTTGTTAAACAATAGCTTATAATTTTCAAAGAGCACTCTGAATAAAATTTAAGCAAATTTCTAATCTAATTCTTTGTTTAACAATTTCTATGTAAGATTTTTTGAAATAATGCAATCGGTTGCACTATCATATTAACATATTACTTTTACTCTGTCAATTCAAAAAATTATTTAATTAACATTTTTTGGTATATTTGACTATGGATTTCTCATAATTTATTATAATGTTATAATTAGCATATTAAATTTTCATTTTCAGATAATCCTGTACTTAATACAAAGCTTTAAATATTATTAAGTAGCAATACGGGTATCTGAAAATCCTTATTTTTTAACAAATCATGAAGGAAATATCTCAATGAATGCAAATCAAAATACCTGGATTAAGGCTGTTTTTTTTGATATGGGTGGTACCTTGGAAGATGTTTATTATGATTCCGGTATAAGACTAAACGCCTCTCAAATTATCTTACAGATTCTCCGTCAAAACAATTTGGACCCTGGCTTAACAATCAAAGACTTTCATGAATTATTAACGAGCAGTCTTAAAGATTATAATGCTAAAAAAATAAAAAATAATAAGGAAATCAGGGGGGCTGATTTCTGGAATAAATATGTATTTAAAGATTTTAATATTTCTGAGACCAAAGTTAACCACATAGCTGAATTGCTAACCTTTTTTTTAGAAACAATGTATTTTCAAAGGACAATGCGGGAAGAAGTACCTTACGTGTTAGAAAGAATAAAACACAAAGGTCTTAAGGTAGGCTGTATCAGTAATATTATGGGTACTATTCAGGTTCCTTATTGCCTGCAAAGCTATGGGATATTAGAATATTTTGATACTATAATTCTATCGTGTTTATATGGTTTGAGAAAACCCGATCCTGGTATTTTTCATTATGCAGCGAGGATGGTCAAGGTGAAACCGGCTCAATGTGTTTATGTTGGTGATACGATTTCACGTGACATTATTGGTTCAAAAAATGCCGGTTTTGGCTTATCCATATTAATTCCTTCTTTTCTCACTAAAAAAAATGATTCACTGGTAAAAAGTGAAAAAATAAACCCGGATATTGTTATCCAAAATTTAAAAGAACTGTTAGAAGTTATCTAAAAGATTGGTGAATTTATTATATATAATTATCAAATTGGCATAATAGCTTTTTCCTGTTTATTCAGGATTATACAATGCAGACAATGTTAGTAAATCTTCAAATTTACCTATATAATAATCCGCCTCTACATCAGATTCATAATTAAAACCTATGGTCTGAAGGCCAGCACGCTTGGCAGCATTAATCTCTCTGGATTCGTGACCGACAAACATCGCTTCTTCTTTTTTTACTCCCGCCTCTTCTAATGCAAAGGTAAACATGCGCAAATCCGGTTTACGGGTTTTTAATTCCATTGAATTTGCATAAGCATCCCATAAAACGTTCAGCCCTTTTTCCTTAAACCATGCCAATTTAACTGATTTGTCTACTTCAGCATCGGTAATAATTCCAATCAAAAAACCTCTCTTTTTAAGAGTTTCAAGAGTATCATTAACCTTAGGGAATAATGTAATATTTCCGTGGTCCTTCTTGATTGCTTCCTGCCCTTCCTGTAAAATAGTGGAATCATTTATTCCAAATACTTCGAGAATTTTATTTAGATATTCAATTTGTGTAATCTGACCCCTTAGAGCTGAATCGTGTATTTCTTCCATTTCAGGAGTAAAAACTTCTTCTAATGGCTTTGTAATCTCATACTTTTGTAAAAATTGCTTTAAATAATAATTTTTTTTATCCTTTTCTCTATAATAAAGTACACCATTGGCATCAAAGAAAATTGCTCTCATTTTACATCCTCCTATA
>JAQVMU010000092.1 GCA_028703475.1 Atribacterota bacterium
AATATTGAGCATTAAACATAAAATTAAAGAAATTGTAGCTATATAAATAATTTTTTTCATCACTCTAATACCTCCAAATAGATTTAGTCAATAAACTGAAAATCTTGAATTTAATAAACAAGATTAGTTTTAATCCAGATTAACACCTCCCTTCATAAATAAATCGCTGGAAATTTCTTTATATTTTTTATTATAATATATCATAATGTATTAATCTATTTTTTTTAAGTTGGGCTGAATTTTTCTTCAAATAATAAAATACAAATCATTTATAAACGTAAAAACAAAAATATAGTAACATCATTTAAAAACTCGAATAATTTCATCTTTTGCAGAATATATTAAATCTTTTTCAATAATATTATTTTTATTTTTTATTTTAATTCCATAATCCCTTTCTTTTATCTCTCCAATTAAATAAGAATTAATCCCTTCTTTTGCTAAAAGGCTAATTATTTTACCCGATTCACTTTTAGAGGTCACAATCAATAAAGTTCCTGAAGTTAAAACATTTAAGGGATTTAAATTAAATTCATTACAAAGTTTTTGTGCTTCTTCCAATAAATAAATTTTATCTTTCTCAACTAATAATCCAGACTGGGAAGCCTGTGCAATTTCATAAAGCCCCGCAGACAATCCTCCCTCAGTCGGGTCATGCATGGCATGTACTTCGAATTGATTTGCTAATAAAGCTTCTTTTAAAACCGACAATCCCGGTTTATAAATAAAGTTTTGACACTTTTTTATAAATCCTTCTGAATATCCTTTATCCCTTAATTCCTCTTGCTTCTCCCTGGCAATAATTGCGGTTCCTTCAATAACAATACCTTTTGTGAGGATAATTACATCCCCAGGCCTGGCACCTGAAGTTGAAACAAGTTTATTCTTCTCCACTTCGCCTAACATACAGCCAACTACAATCGGACGATCGAGATTATAACTAATTTCGGTGTGACCGCCAATAACTGCTATATTTAATTGATTACAGGCATTATATATCTGGGAAAAAATATTTTCAACAAGTTCTTCAGTAGTTTTGTTCTCCGGCAGGAGAATAGTAGCCTGAAACCATTTAGGAACTGCTCCCCTTGTGGCAATATCATTGGCATTAACCTGAACAGCATACCAACCTATTTCCTGTGTTGCAAAAGTTATAGGATCGGTTTTGGCAACCAGATACCTGTCCGGATATTCTATAACAGCAGCGTCTTCTCCAAGTTTAGGTCCAATAATCACACGTGAATCAGGCTTGCTTTGATAATTTTCAAGCAATTTTTCGAGAAATGAAAATTCTAATTTACCCAGAGGTAATTTATTTTTCATATTTTCTCCACGAACTAAAATATTTTCCTTCATCAATAACTTGAACCTGGTGATTGGTTAACCAAAGCATTTGCACTGCTTCCGGACCATAAAGGCCATTAATTTCTAAAAATCCATCAGGCAAACGATAAAGAATAAGAAGAAGCATCAGCTTCTGTTTTCTGCTTATTAAATTCCAGTCAAATCGCAAAGGGACAACCTCTGCTGATATAAACTGCCCCCTTTTCAGCTCTTCATTCTTTTTAATACCATATTCTCCAATCAATATAATACCTTTATCACTTTGGTCTTTTAAAAATATTATACCGTTTATAATTTCCCTGTTATCTGTTTTATGCTGAGCCTGGAGAAAGGAAGCCTGTATTTTTCCTTCAACTGTGACAGGATGACCCTGAAAGACACTAAAATTATCATACAATTCCCTGAAAGACAATTTTTCTTCTGAACTGACCTTAAAATTAACAGTTTCAGTGAAATACCCGGCCATATCATTAACTTTAATTTTTAATTGGTGGTAGTCGGAATCTGAAAGATGGTTAGCAGAATTTGAAGAACTGGCAACAAACCAGACCCCTTGTTCTTCAATAACCATTGGGAACCATTCTTCCTCATTAATTTGATATTTAACACTTATCAAAGGTGGTTTTTCAGTGTATATTTGTACTTTTATTTCTTCCAGTTGAGAAACAAAAGGTTTTGGATTAATGACCTTAATCTGCCTTTCCTGGCCAATTTCACGATAAAAACTTTCGATTTTATCTTCACTTAACTGGACAACTCGATAACCCTCCGAGCGGCCATCCGCACTGCTCCTCTTCCACCATCCTGCACATAATGAATTAGTTACTTGCTCCAAGGTGTTCTCCCCATGATGAGTTAACAGCACATCAAAATGCCAGTGGCCGGAAAAGAATATCACTTTTCTGTTTTCGAACAAACTCAGTATTTCCTCCTTGTTAGTCCAGGAATTTAATGGTATATGAGAAAAAATTAATAATGGCATATCTTCACTATAAAAAGACAAATCATGCTTTAGCCATAATACTTGCTCCTGGGGTATTTCAAAATATTGCTTGTCATTTTCAAACTGAATCGGGTCTAATACAATACAATGATAATTCCCCTGATTAAAAGAATAATAACTGGGGCCAAAGTAACTATAATATAGCCATTTATCATAACCGGGCTCTTCACTTACATCTTTCTTGTAATGTACTCCGGCCACATCATGATTACCTATAGTATGATAAACAGGCATATCCCATCTATCAACCAAGCTGATATATCTGTCAAACCATTTCCGGGTCTGTTCAATATCGGTTTTATCTCCCTCAAATACCATATCTCCGGTAACAACTGTAAAATCTGGTTTAAAACTGTTAATCTCAGAAACAGCAGTTTTTATAATATCATTATATTCCTCATCTAAAGTAACATGAGGATCAGTAAGATGGATAAAGCTGAAGTTTTGGACTTCTTCCTTTTTATCTTTTTTTAAACCAAAACTTGTGTTCTTATCAGTGTTAATACGGTACCAGGAAGTCGTCATCGAATAATCCCGCGGTAGGGTTAAGAAAATAAAAGTATCTTCTCTGTCCAGCTCAAAATTGCCCTCACTATCTGTCAAGGCTATGTCTTTTCCATTGGAAACCTGAATATTAGAAATCCCTTGTTCGCCATTTTCTCTTTTTCCATTATCATTAATATCCAGAAATACCTCTCCTCTAACCTTATTATCCCTGTCAAGAACATCTATTCTTGTTCCCAATTCTAAAAGATATATTTTACACCCATCTTTTATCTCCTGTTCTTTTAATACCGGTTCGACTGAAACACGAACTGTATTTCCTTCAGGATTAATCACTCTATAAATAGCAGCATAAATATCTATGTCAATATTCAGGAAAAGCAAGGTCAACAAAAGTGTAATAATGCTTAAATCAATAATTTTTTTCATATTTTTCTTTTATAAATCCTTATAAGTAATTGTAGCTCTAAATTAAGGAAAAGAACAAAAAAATAAATTAATGTGAATCACTTTTAAGTTAATTTTTTCCTGATAATATACCATGGTTTTACTGGTTTTCTTGTTTTAAACTGAATGATTTGTTGGGAATGTGGTGCTACTTCGATTTCCTCACCGTTTTCATCCCACATTTTATCAATTTTCTGGCTGAAAGAATCAGAATCCGGCCCAAATATCTCAATTTCATCTCCTGTAAACATTCTATTTTTCTGTTCAACTGTTACTAAATGCTTATCAGGGTCATAACCGATTACCAGTCCGGTAAAATCATAATTTTGAATATAGGAAGATTTATCATATCTCTGTTCATTCCCATCCGGTTTGTTAAAATAAAATCCTGTGGTATATTCCCTATTACTGACTTTTTTTAATTCACCCAGATATTTTTTATTAAAAGCATAGGTATCCGGATTTGAACAATATTCATCAATCTGTTTCCGGTATGCCTTTACCACCGCACCCACATAATAGGAGCCCTTCATCCTGCCTTCGATTTTAATTGCAGAGATTCCTGCTTTTATCAATGAAGGAATATGTTCTATCATACATAGATCTTTAGAATTAAAAAAATATGTCCCCTTCTCATCTTCATATACCGGCAGGTATTCTCCCGGCCTTGTCTCTTCCATAAGATAATATTTCCAGCGGCAGGAGTGGGCGCAATCACCCCTGTTGGCATCCCTGTTTATAAGATAGTTGCTTAACAGGCATCTTCCCGAATAAGAAATACACATAGCCCCATGTACAAAGGTTTCTAATTTTATTTCTGGTGAAGATTTCTTAGCTATCTCATTAATCTCAGTTAGAGATAATTCACGTGCCAGTATGACCCTCTTTACACCTTGTTCATACCAGAAATTGACTGCAGCATAATTAGTTGTATTAGCCTGAGTACTTAAATGAATCTCCATCTCGGGAATATTCTGTTTAACTATTTCAAGTATTCCAGGGTCTGACAAAATGACTGCATCTACATTCAATCCCTGCAAGGTAATCAAATATTCAGGCAACCCTTCTAAATCCTCATTATGAGCAACTATGTTAATAGTAATATAAATACGTTTACCTCGATCATGGGCAAATTTTATTCCTTCCTCTAACTGTTCTATGGTAAAATTCTTTGCCCTTGCTCTTAAACCATAGTTCAAACCACCAAGATAGACAGCATCAGCTCCATACATGATAGCTATTTTTAAATTTTCCAAATTACCGGCAGGTGCCAACAACTCCGGTTTTATCATTAGTATTCTCCTCTTATGTTATTTCTTCCTGTTTTTTATATTACAAACACTACTTCTTTTTTTTATTTAAAAGAGCTTCCTGAACACAATATAACCCTTCTCCTGCCCTGGCTGGAATAAAACACTGGTTGCAATAAATACATGTTGCCTTTCTAATATCTCCAGAGTGCCATCTTTTAATCAGTTGCGGCTCTCTGATTAATGGACGACAAAGAGCAATATAATCTGCCAAATTCTGTTCAATTAGTTCCTGTGCAACTTGAAAAGAACGTATTCCTCCAACTAATATCAAAGGAACCTTTAGGCTTTCTTTATATAATTTTGCAGCATCCCGATAATAAACTTCTTCTTCTGGTCGGTCGATTCTACCAATTCTTGAA
>JAQVMU010000093.1 GCA_028703475.1 Atribacterota bacterium
CTTTCAAACAATTTATCATATTTTCTAGTCACAATTTTTAATGTTTCAGCAAATGATTTTTTTTCTGAATCATGCAAATCAACAATAGAGCCTATGTGACGTTTTGGCAAAATATGAATTTCATAAGGAAACCTGGCATAATAAGGAACAAGGGCCAAAAAAGAGTCATTTTGAAAAATAAGCCGCTTTTCAAGTCGTGTTTCTTCCTTAAGAATATCACATAGCATACATTTATGATTTTTACTATTATAATCTTTCATATTTTTAAGCTTTTTATCCACTCTCAAAGGTAAAAAAGGGAAGGCATATAATTGACCGTGTGGATGGGAAAGAGTTGCTCCAACTTCCTCTCCTTTATTTTCAAAAATAAAAATATATTTTATCATTGGATTACTGTATAATTCAATAATTCTATCTTCCCAAACTTCGATCAGATTCTCTATTTGCAGTAAAGACATTTCAGCTAAAGAGCTTTTATGTACAGAGGTGTACATAATCACTTCACAGACACCTTTAGAGGGTTTGTTCTTTAAAAGAGGTGAGCCAGAATTTAACGGGGGAGAGGGATTTTTGACAAGAGCAGGAAATCTGTTTTCAAAGACCGCCAGGTCATAGTTCTGCTCAAGCTCTATATTACCTGGACATAAAGGGCAACCTTCATATTCAGAATGTATTGGCCTATCTTTACGACTGGAAGAAATCATCACCCATTCGCCGGTCATGGGATTGAAGCGAAGCTCCTGCATCTTTCTTCCTTTCTTTTCTTTTAATTAAATAATAATACACTATTCTTCCGTCATCTTTAATTTTTTTTATTTTTTGTAATCTTTTTAAACGCAAAATAAACCTTTTTTTATATAGATAAACCAGGTGAGGGAATAATATTATTCCCTCACCATTTTTTAAATTATCTGATACCCATTTCAATCAGTTCTTTTAATTCTCCAATATTTTGTGGAGTAGCTACACCAACACCAGTATTAATATGTAATCCCGGCACTTTATACTGTTTTGCTAATACAATTTGTTGAATCGGGAAAAATCCCTGCAGGTAAAGCATTTGGTCAAAAGATACACTAACATAACCCTTTTCTATCCCTTCAATTGTTGCAGGAGAAAGGTCAATTCCGCCACAAATTATTTCACCTGGTTCTTTTCCCGCAGCTTCCATTACTTTCATTAAATTAGAAGTTATATTTCCATGTTGTGTCCCTATTGCCTTTAAATCAGGGTTTCTTTCCAGGTATGCTGTTAAAATAGGTATACATAGAGAAGCTTCTGCATCTACCTCTGCTGAAATATCAAGCTGTTCTACAATAAGCCCTTCTTCTTCTAATGCATCTACTATACCCATCGGGCTTAATCTTCTGCCTTCCTGGGAAAACAGTCCATATACCAGGGCCTTATCTCCGGCTGACAATCCCTGTCTAATCATGGTTTTACCGGTAAGATACCCACCTCCATAGAGATCTGCTCCTGCATAACCAAAACCCTCAGGTTGATATTTTTCTTCTATGGAAGGAAGGGGATTGTTCCCACTGGTAACAATTATCCCCATCTCAAAGGCCTCATCCACTAATGACTCAAAGGCTCCCTCGCCAGGATGCCCCATGATGACAATTCCATCCGGTGAGGCAGCCATGGCTTCTTTGAATTGATTAATCATCTTCTCAGGTTGCCAACCTGAATATTGTTCAATTAGCTTTACCCCAAAATGTTCTGCAGCAGCCTTGGCACCATTAGTTCTGGCTAAAGTAGAGGGATCTCCCTCTGTTCCCCCCATCTGCATATAAATTGTAAGCCCATCACCTAATTTTTCAGCACTAAAACCATTTGTTGTTACACATAGCATCACTATCAATATCATGGTTATAGCCACAAATAAGATATTATTTAATTTTTTCATTCTAATAAACCCCCTAAATTTTCATAATACTAATCATTAATATAATATTTCTTGATTAACAAATATAATTAACCTTATTCTTCGCAACACCTCCTCGATAATTACTCTATTTGCTTTGTTTGCTTCCTGGTCTAAAATCTTGTTATTATAACCTGCTTAGCTAATCTTTATTTATTCACAGATCGCCCGAAATAAATAAATTATTCTCTTATTGCTTTATCCTCCTGCTTTATTCCCTTTAAGAAAACGGTGTCTTTAACTTTTTCTGGTATTTTTTTATCTTTTGAAGTCCCGAATACAATATTTAAAATTACTGAAATTGCCATTACCAATCCGGTAACCAAACGAGTCCAGTAACCCCCTATACCTGAGGCAACAACTCCTGCTTCCAGGGAACCAACAATGTATGCTCCGAAAAATGAGCCGACAATGGTGCCTTTTCCACCTGCAATAGATGTACCTCCAATAAACACAGCAGCCATAACAGGAAGCAAAAAACCAGCCCCCTGTGTAGTCCAGAAATTAATCATTTCCAATGTTAAAAGTACAGCGGCAAAACTGGAAACAACTCCCATCACTACAAACAGTTGGATTTTGGTAGTTACAACATTGACCCCCATGACCCTTGCTACATTAACATTATCACCGATAAACGAGATATGCTCCCCAAATATATGACGATTCAAAATATACCATAGAAAAATTGCAACCAGCAAACCCCAGATACTCTGTGCAGGAATAATTCCTCCTATCCTACCCACAAAAAAGGGATGAATGAAATATTCCTTAATCTCCTTAATATTCCAGGAAAGTCCTCCTGATAACAAAATTGTGAGTCCATTCCAGAAAAATTGAGCTGCAAGAGTAGCCATAATAGAAGGTACACCAATTTTTGCAACGAGTATTCCGTTAACATATCCTACCAGGGCTCCTGATAGCAATGCCATAATAAAAGCCAGCCATGGAGCATCAAAAGTTCGAAATATATAACAAAACACAAACCCGGAAAAAGCAATAACAGCAGAAAAACTAAGGTCTATTTCCCCTGCTGTTATTACCAGTGTTAATCCCAAAGCCAATATTAGCATTGGTGGAACTGTTTGCAAAAAAGACATATAGATCCTATAGCCTGAAAAAACCCTTGGGGATAAAAGTAAAAAAGAAATCATAATCATAAAGTAGACTATAATAATTGGTAAACTTTCAATTCTCTTAATCTTGGTAATAATTTTTTCTAAAAACAATTTTAGAATCCCTAACCTTATTTTTTATTCGCATATTTTAATAAAAAATCATTTAATTCAGTTAATGAAATTTGACTTTTTTCAATGCTGGTTATAATCTTACCCCTATCTAAAATATAAAAACGATCAGCTATCATATAAACATGTGACAACATGTGAGAAATATAAATACAGGCTCTTCCAGACTGTTTTATCTTATTTACAAAATCCAGCACTTTTTGTACTTCTTTTAATGAAAGTGCCACCGTAGGTTCATCCAATATAATTAAATCAGCATCAAAGTACATTGCCCTGCCAATGGCAACTCCCTGTCTTTCTCCACCTGATAAATTGCTAACAGTAGAATCAACGGTAATGCCCGCCCCCCTGAATCCAATTACGTTCATCATAATATCATTGGCTATTTCTTTTTCTTTTTTTACATTTATAAAGCCAAAACGATTTTTAATCTGTCTTCCAATAAAGAAATTTCTCCACAGAGGTTGTTTGTCCCCCAAAGACTTATCCTGATAGACTGTTTCAATGCCCAACTGGTGTGCTTTTTTTACATTATAACTGCTGGTGTCGACTTTTTTATCTCTTATATGTATTTCCCCGCTTGTGGGAGGAAAGACTCCGGTAATAATTTTTATTAAAGTAGACTTACCTGCCCCATTATCACCAATCAAACCTACTATCTCATTAGGTTTAACTTCAAAATTAATTCCTCTCAGTGCAGCAATCTTTCCAAAATATTTTTCAATACCGACCATTCGTACGGCATATTCAAAGGTTTTTTTCTTGTTGGAAATACAATTCATATTATTATCAAGTCCCCCTGATTAATAAGTCTACATCTAACACTATTTTTTTATTTTTCTTACGATATCCATTTATTTTGGATAATAATAATCGTACACTCTCCCTGCCCAGTTCATCTTTTTTCAGATTAACCGTTGTCAATGGAGGACTGACAAGGGAGCTGAATAAAATATTGTCATATCCAACTACACCTATATCTCCGGGAATTTCTAAGCCTCTTTCTTTAATTGCCTTGACTGCACCAAAAGCCATCATATCGTTATAAGCAAAAATAGCCTGAAAATTAATTCCCTGGTCAAACATATCTTTGGTTTGGTTATACCCATCTTTAATATCAATATCTCCTATCTTTATCAGGTTCTCCTTAATTGCTATACCATAATCAGTAAGCGCCTTTTTATAGCCTTCTAACCTCCTGCGGGCAGGGGATTTATAAGTATAACCACCAATATAGGAGATATTTTTAAAACCTTTTCTTATTAAATACTCTGTTGCAATATACCCACCTTTTAATTCATCACTATAAACAGCATCAATTGAAAGATCCTCATAATCCCTTCCTACCACGACAAATGGAATCTTTGAACCTATTAATTTATAAATATCCTCATTTTTTTCCTGAACAGGTGCAATCAAAAGACCATCTACCTGTTTTCCCAATAAAAGTTCGATAGCATTTTCTTCTTCCTGATAATCACGTCTGGTATTAGTTAATATAATATGATAATTATTGGCCTTGGCCTCTGCTTCTATACCGCTTAACACTTCAGCATAAAAGGGGTTGTTATTATCAGCAATAATTACTCCCAGAGTCCTTGTTTTTTGGGTACGCAACGCTACCGCTGAAGCATTTGGCACATAGCCGATTTCCCGGGCTATTCTAAGGATTTTCTCCTTTGTTAAAGGATTGATATCAGGCTTATCATTAATAGCACGAGAAGCAGTATTGATAGATACTCCTGCCTTTGCAGCTAATACACGAAGATTTGGCTTTTTCATTTCTAAAATCCTACCA
>JAQVMU010000094.1 GCA_028703475.1 Atribacterota bacterium
TATAGTGTTTTTAATATTCAGAAAAGCCAGAGGTATCATTTAAAAATAAATTAAAAGAAATAATATAAGGAATGAGGAGATTTTTTAAAATGAAAAAATACAAAAAAATTGTACTGGCATATTCAGGAGGTTTGGATACCTCGATTGCTATTAAATGGTTAAAGGAAAACTACTGCGACGAAGTTATTGCTGTGGCAGTGGATGTAGGACAGGAAAGTGATTTAGAATTTGTAAAAGAGAAAGCATTAAAAGTTGGTGCAGCAAAGTCTTATGTGGTAGATGCCAAAGAAGAATTTGCCAGAGAATATGCTTTACGGGGTTTGCAGGCAGGCGCTGTTTATGAACAGCATTACCCCTTAGCAACTGCTTATTCCAGACCGCTGATATCAAAGATATTAGTTGATTATGCCCAAAAAGAAGATGCCCAGGCAGTGTCCCATGGAAGTACCGGAAAAGGGAATGATCAGGTTCGATTTGAGGTATCAACTGCTGCCTTAAATCCGGATCTGGAGGTTGTTGCACCGGCAAGAGAATGGGGATTTACCCGGGAAGAAGAAATAGAATATGCAAAAAAGTATAATATTCCAATTCCGGTAGATGTTAATAATCCTTACAGTATAGATCAGAATTTATGGGGAAGATCCTGTGAGTGTGGTGTTCTGGAAGACCCCTGGGTAGAGCCTCCTAAGGAAGCTTTTGAGTGGACTGTAGGAATTGAAGATGCTCCAAATAAGCCCACATATCTTGAGATTTATTTTGAGAAGGGAGTTCCCTTAAGTATCAATGAAGAAAATTTTGAGTTATCAAAACTTATCTCCAAATTAAATAAGATTGGAGGAGCAAATGCAGTAGGCCGTGTAGATATGGTGGAAAATAGATTAGTTGGAATTAAGTCAAGAGAGACTTATGAATGTCCCGGAGCAACTATTTTGTTGAATGCCTATAGCGCTTTGGAAAGTTTAGTTTTTCCGGGAGACTTAGCTCATTTTAAACAAATAATTTCTCTTAAATATGCAGAACTTACTTATAACGGACTCTGGTTTTCTGCTCTAAGAGAGGCCTTAGACGGATTTGTAGGCGTTATTAAAGAACAGGTTACAGGAATGGTAAAAGTAAAATTAATAAAAGGACAATGCATAGTAGTTGGCAGGAAATCACCAAATTCACTTTATGACTTTAATCTTGCTACCTATGATAAAGGTGATACCTTTAACCAGGACTTTGCCAAAGGTTTTATTCATCTATGGGGTTTACCGAGCAAAGTCTATTCATCAGTTAATAGAAAAAATGAATAGGAGTTTTTTATGAAAAAATTATGGGGCGGTAGATTCAAAAAAGATATAAGCGATACTATGCTGGATTTTGTATCTTCGATTAGTTTTGATAAAAAATTAGTTAAATATGATATTCAGGGTAGTATTGCTCATGCTAAAATGCTGAAAAAATGTAAAATTATTGCCGATAATGAAGCCAATCAAATAATTAGAGGATTGAATATTATTTTGAATGAAGTTAATACCGGGGAATTAACTGTTGATGACCAGGCTGAAGATATACACACCTGGGTAGAGAACCAGTTAATGAAGAAAATTGGGAACATCGCCGGAAAGCTTCATACCGCCCGAAGTCGCAATGACCAGGTTGCTTTAGACGAGAGGATGTATTTAAAAGAAGAAATAATAGTAATTAAGCAAAATTTAAAGTCTTTACAGGAAGCTCTGTTAATTGCTGCTCAAAATTATCTGGGAGTAATTATGCCAGGCTTTACCCATATGCAGCATGCCCAGCCGATACTCTTCTCTCATCATCTGCTGGCTTATTTTTTTAAATTCAATAGAGACAGAGAAAGATTAATAGATTTGTTTAAAAGAGTGGATGTTCTGCCTTTAGGTTCTGCCGCTTTAGGCGGAACATCTTACCCGATAGACCGGCATTTTGTAGCAAAGGAACTTGATTTTAACGCAGTATCTCCAAATAGTCTTGATGGAGTCAGTGACCGGGATTTTATTATAGAATTTTTGTCCGATGCATCAATGATAATGATGCATCTCAGCCGATTTAGTGAAGAAATAATCCTTTGGTCTTCTCAGGAGTTTGATTTTATTGAGCTGGATGATTCTTTTTGCACCGGAAGCAGTATTATGCCACAAAAGAAAAACCCTGATGCTGCAGAATTAATCAGAGGCAAAACGGGAAGGATATATGGCCACCTGATTACCCTGCTTACTCTTATGAAGTCTTTGCCCCTTGCTTATAATCATGATATGCAGGAAGATAAAGAACCATTATTTGATTCTGTTGATATTTTAAAAAAGTCTATTCTTATAATGACCGGGATGATTTCTACTATGCAGGTAAAATCAGATAATATGAAGAAAAGTATTAGCGGTGATTTTTCCAATGCTACTGAATTGGCAGATTATCTGGTTAAAAAAGGGTTACCCTTCCGGGATGCTCATCGGGTAGTAGGAGAAATTGTACTTTATTGTATTGATAAAAAGAAAAGCATAGAACAATTAAATCTGGAAGAATTACATGGTTTCCAGTCTACCTTTCAGAAAGATGTATTAACAATTTTGAGTCCTGAAGATGTTGTAAATTCGAAAATATCTTATGGCGGTACGTCTATACAAGCAGTAAAATGTGCTATAAAAGAGGCAGTAAGATTATTAGAAGATTAACATATAAACTTTAACTCAAAGCATAATAACCATACATTGACTTTATCAATAATAAATCGTATTATTACATTATTAAATGTGCGATAATCGTAATATATTTTTAATAATGGGAAAAATATGAAAAACATGCAAGAAGAAAAAAATAATCTTGCCTCTGAAATTAATGATTTATTTTTACAGCTTACTGAATTTTTATGGGAGCATGTATCAGGCAGTCAAATTTCCTCTGAGCGAGCTTCCTTTAGCATTACTGAACATTATCTTATCGAATTTTTAGGAAAAGAATCATTTGCTTCCATGAGTAAACTCTCTCAAATATTTCACGTAGCTCCCACTACTATGACCAGTATTGTTGACCGGTTAGTACAACGCGGTTATATAAAAAGACGACGTGCCCAGGAAGATAGAAGAAAGGTTTTAGTTGCACTTTCAGACAAGGGAATGAAATTCTATCTTTTTCATCGATATGAATCATTGGAATTTTATGCACAATATTTATCCAGGTTACCTGATAAGGGAGTAGATTTCCGCAAGAGTTTACATGAAATACAGCGGAATCTTGAATATCTCAGGGATTATATCAAAAAAAACCAGTATTAAATATACTTTTTTATTAATAATGATTTTTATATTAACTACTAACTAAAAGTAGTTATAAAATAAAAATTATAACTCATCTTACGATAATTTTAATTCAATTTTCAGAGGTGCAAAAATAAAAAATGGCAGAAACAAATACTAAAATAAAAAAACAAGAGTTAAAAAGATATTATTCAAAATCCATTCAGGAAATAGAATCAGAACTTGATACCTCTTTAAATACAGGTTTAACTGATGTAAAAGTGAAAGCACGTTTGGAAAAATTTGGTCCCAATCAATTAAGGGAGGGTAAAGGAAGAACTGTATGGGATATGCTGTTAGAGCAATTTAAAGATGTATTAATCATTATTTTGTTAGCCTCTGCTGTTGTTTCTGTCGTATTAGGGGAAGTAACTGATGCTATAGTAATTGCAATTATCGTCATATTAAATGCAATTATGAGTGTTATTCAGGAATTTAAGGCAGAAAAATCGTTGGATGCCTTAAAAAAAATGACTGTTCCTGAAACACTGGTTGTAAGAGATGGTCGGCAAAAAAAGATTCAATCAACACAATTGGTACCCGGGGATGTAGTACTTTTAGAATCCGGTGACAGAATTCCCGCAGATTTACGTTTAGTTGAAGTAACAGAGATGCGTATTCAGGAATCTGTCTTGACTGGAGAATCAGAGGCAGTAGAAAAAAATATTGAGGCAATAAAGGCAAAGGAAACATCTCTTGGAGATCGTGTTAATATGGCTTATATGGGGACATCTGTAATTGCCGGAAGAGGTAAGGGTATAGTTGCAGGTACCGGTATGGATACTGAAATGGGACAGATTGCCGGTATGTTACAGGAACAAAAACAGGAATTAACTCCTCTGCAAAAAAAATTAAACCAGGTTGGTAAAAACCTTGGAATAATTATCTTATTTGTTATAGCAATTGTAGTTTTATTGGGATGTCTGCGGGGAATTGAATTCTTTGATATGTTTATGACAGGTATTTCCCTGGCAGTTGCGGCAGTTCCGGAGGGATTGCCTGCAGTAGTGACAATTGTGCTGGCTTTAGGTGTGCAACAGATGATAAAAAGAAATGCTATAATCAGGCGACTGCCCGCGGTAGAAACATTAGGGGCAACTACAGTAATATGTTCGGACAAAACCGGAACCCTAACCCAAAACCAGATGACCGTCCAAAAGGTAGTTATGGTTAACAGAGAGATTGATGTGGAAGGCTCGGGTTATGAACCTTTTGGAAAATTCAAGGAAGGTGATAAAGCTATACAGCCCGGTGATGAAAAGTCATTATCTCTTTTATTAAAAGCTGCTGCCCTTTGCAATAATTCATCCCTGAGACAGGATGATGAAAACCAGCATTGGGATATAATCGGTGATCCAACGGAGGGAGCCCTAATTGTTACAGCTGCCAAAGCCGGATACCAAAAAGAGGGATTGGAAAATAAATACCCTCGTTTAAAAGAACTACCCTTTGATTCAGACAGAAAAAGAATGTCAACTATTCACAAAACCCCTGAGGGGAAAA
>JAQVMU010000095.1 GCA_028703475.1 Atribacterota bacterium
TTTCCTGTGTATCTGAACCATAACCTAAAACCTCTCATGCTTTTTGTTTTAGATTATAGTTACAGGGTGTGCACTTTTAAACTTTAAATTATATAAAAAAGTGTGCACTTTTAATTTTTAATTCACAAAATTTTCAAAAAATATTGAAAAATCATCAATATCGGTGTTTAATAAAGAGATATAATTTTTTCAAGTAGAGAATCTTATCAATATAAAAACAGAAATAAACAATACAAATATTGTTATTATAACAATGATTTGCACAATAATTAAAAAAGAAAGGAGGGAAAGTAGAAAAATAGAAAAAGATATAACATTTTGTTAAAGATGAAGATTCTTTGAAGTAATTATTGTAGTAGTAGAAAATCTATAAAAGAAAAGAAAGAGAGAAAGTAAGATGATAAAATCAGATAAAAATAGCATACTATTATTCTTATTAGTAATTGCAATATTTGTGTTAGTAGTCTCTCCTGTACATTGTGAACCAAAATATCAATTTAACATGATTTCAGATGAACCTATCTGGGGAGAAACAGGGTTGATATTACAAGCTTTTGAGTCAGGTGTGAACTATTTAAGCGATGGCGATATAGCTATTAAAATGTATCCGGCTGGTGAATGGGGTACCGGTGAAGAAGCCGGTCTTCAATCTTTACAAATGGGAACTCTGGACCTGGTTGTAACCATGTCTGCTAACCTTGGAGTATATACAGATGCTCTTTATGCTTTTGATATTCCTTTTATGTTTGAAAACAGCGTAAATGCAATGAATTTTGCTTTTAAATCAACAACAGAACATACTCCTTTAGTTCAAAAGATGCTTGATAAGGCTAGTGAAGAAAGTGGAATAATGGTATTAAGTATGGCTCCAATGGGAAGAAGAGATATCTTTGCTAATAAACCTATCAATTCAATTGAAGATTTAAAAGGCATGAAAATTAGAACAATGGCAAGCCCAATACAGGTGGATGCCTTTAATTTCATGGGAGCAATTGCAACTCCATTACCATATTCTGAATGTTTTACCGCCTTACAATTAAAAACAGTTGATGCTGCCGAAAATTCTCCAGCTGCTTACACCATGATGAAATTTATTGAAGCTGCTCCTTACTACTTTGGTTCCGATCATTATTCATCAGTTGTAGGGATTGCCATGAGTAAAAAATCCTGGGATTCACTTCCTACAGCTTATCAGAACATTGTAAGACAAGCAGCTGTTGGTGCTATGAATGTTTCAAGCATTTGGGCATTGGGTTCAGCTGATTATTCTTTAAGCAGCGAAGTAAAAGATGGAGCAGAAGGCGTAGTTATGATTACACCTGAAGAAAAGTTAGAGCTAAGAAAAAATGTATTGCCAAAAATGTTAGATAAATATGGAGAACAGATAGATCCTGAAATATTAGAAACTTTGGCACAGGAGGATGAGGTTATTGCAGAATGGTTAAATTCAAAATAATCAGCATCAGACATTAACTCTTACAATCCATAAGAGACAATTTATTTTTGCCTCTTATGGATTGTTAAAAAAGATTTTATAATCTTAGCTAAATGTTCGATGGGATAAAATAAGGAGAAACAAATTGCTGAAGATTTTAGAGAAATTAGTGAATATTTTTACATGGGTTGAAGATAAAATTTTAACCATCTTCCCGCTTCTATTATTACTAGTAAGTATTTTTGCTGTTTTTAACAGATATTTTTTGAAATATTCCATGGGCTGGTATGAAGAGATATCACTCTATTTCTATATGCTTTTAGTATACTGGGGTGCCAGTAAGGCATCGAAAGATGGAAGTCATTACAGTGTTAATTTGATAATTGATAAATATGAAGGCAGAACCCGTAGTTATATCGAGATACTTATCTGGCTGGTATGTCTGTCTATTTCTCTTTTAGGAACTTATTTTGGTTTCCAAATGGCTACTATAACTACAATGAAAACAGTTTCACTTAAAATACCGAATTCAATTATTTTATTTACCACAATAGCAATGGGATTTCTTGGAATGTCTTTAAAATATTTATATAAAATAATTAATGAAATTAAAAAATTAAAAGAAGAAAATAACCAGGCAGGTGTTGCATAATGATAGGAATTTTAATATTTGCAGGCTTTTTAATATTGATTTTATTGGGAATTCCCGTTGCTTTTGCCATGATATTAATGGGGATTCTTTTTATATTGTTCCTCGGGGGGCCATCGGCAACCTTACTACTTCCATTTAACCGTTTAGCTGCTGGGTTTAGCTTTCCCTTGTTGGCAATTTATTTTTATATTTTACTTGGTTCAGTTATGAATGAAACAAAGATATCTGATTACCTGGTTAATTTTTTTATTAAATTAGCAAGTAGAATATTTAAAGTTGGCGTAACTGGAATGATTATGACATTATCCTGTGCTGCAACAGGGGCATTAACCGGTTCTGCTGTTGGTACAACGGCTGCAGTTGGTGGGATATTAATTCCTCAAATGAAAAAGTATAATTATAAACCAAAATATTTGGTTGCATTGTTGTCTTATTCTGGTATCCTAGGCACTTTGATACCTCCTAGTATTTCAGGTTTGGTCTTTGCAATTGTAATTAATCTACCGGTTTTAACTGTATGGATAACAGTAGGTGGTGTCGGATTATTATTTACTATACTATTATTAATAAGTCATTATATAGTGTCAAAAAGACATAATTATGAACCATCTGCAAATGTACCTAAAGAACCGATAATAAACCTGGTAAAAAGTTTCTTTGTAACTTTACCGGCATTATTAGTCCCAATCAGTGTGTTGGGATCTATATATGGAGGTATAGCTACTGCAACAGAAGCAGGGGTAATGGGTGTACTGATGACTATACTTTTAGGGATTTTTTATTACAGAACAATTACCTCAGTAAAGCAGATTACTAAAGCAATCTACGATAGTGCTTGTTCGACCGCAATAATTATGTTTCTAATATGTGCATCTTTTACACTAAGTCATGCATTAACCAGCACTGGAATTATAAAGTTAATGGCCCGAAATATTCTTTTATTGACTGATAACAAATATCTGCTTCTTTTATTGATTGAGTTACTGATTTTATTCCTGGGATGTTTCCTGGATGATGGACCGATTATGATTTTATTAGGACCGATTGCTGCAGCAATTTTAATTCCCATAGGGGTACATCCTTATCATCTAGCAGCTGTATTCGTTTTCACTGGAGTTTTAGCAATGGTTACGCCACCGGTGGGAATAGTTCTTTATGCTGCCTCCGCTGTTGTTGGGATGCCCTTCAGCAATGCAGTTACTGAGATATGGAAGTTTTTTGTGCCCGCATTGATTGTTTTATTAGTAATAACCTTCTTTCCGGCAATTGTCTTGTTTTTACCACAGTTATTGGGTTTAGCATAATTCGGCAATCAAGAAATAAAAAATTCTCTAATCAAAAGGAGGAATAGTCATGGATGAACAAGATAATAACTTACAGGTGGATTTAAATGATGCAAAAAAACAAGTAGAAAAAGCTTGTAAAAGAATGGCACTATTGCATCTCTCTTATGCCAAAACTATCATAAATGAACTAGGTAAAGAAAAAGGGGAAAAATTAGTTTTAAAGGCAATCAAGGATTATGGTATGAGAATTGGAAGAGGGGTAAAAGAGGAAGTTAAAAAACAGGGTTTGACCAATGAAATTGGAAATTATAAAGAGGATTTACCTGAATATGGAATGCATGAAAAAGTAGAACATGCCCAAGTAGATGGTCAGGAAGGATTAAGGTCTTATGGATGTGTTATGGGTAAGTTATGGCATGATATGGGAGAAGATGAGATAGGTAGATTATATTGCTATGTGGATCCAGCTAAATATATGGCCTATAATCCTGATTTTGCCCTGGTTCATAAAAAATCTATTCCTGATGGGGATGATTATTGTGAATTTATCATACGAAATACAACAAAAAAGGAACAGAAGGATTTTTTTGACGAAGACAAAGACTGGTCTTATATAGATAAATAAAAAATTTTGTAAAAAGATAAAAGAGGAGAGTGAATTTAGTGGAGAAAAAAAGAAAAATAAAGTATTACGCCGGGCCTACTTATGAGAAGGAAGATTTAATGAATCTAGAACCAGAATTACTCAGGGCACTGCTTAGAGAAAGAGTTCATCATAATATAGAGGTTCCATTCTATTCGCTTATTACAAAGTGGAAAGGTGAATCGAAACCTAATTTTGGTTTACAGGCACAATTGGCTTTCGATGTTTGGGAAGAAAGAGGCCTTCCGATGGATGAGGAAGATATTCTATGGGCAAAAGAATATTGTGATTTAGCTGAGAAGGTTCGCAATGGAGAGAAGATTGATTGGCAGATTGAACCACATAAACCCTACAGTAAAGAAGAGCTGGAGGTTATTGAAAGATTAATACAGGAAAGATGTTCAATAAGGGACTGGATTGATAAACCAATACCGGAAGAAATGATAAAAAAAATATTGGAAGCAGGCAGAGCAGCCCCAATAGGTTGTAATCTGGACCATCTAAAATTTATTGTATTAAAAGATCCTAAAGAAATTGAAATGATCTGGAGCGATATCCATGTCAAAAATGCAGTGGTTATTGTACTGTGTTATGATACCAGGATTGCTGAAGTAGTAGGGCAGGCTAAACTGGTTCCTCAGAATCCCGGATATGATGCAGCAGCAGCAGGTGATCATATGCTTTTGATGGCTCATGCACTTGGATTAGGGGGTGTCTGGCTTTCCAAGATGATAG